>JAHEKB010000046.1:0-8060 GCA_024638525.1 Bacteroidota bacterium | reverse complement strand
CTCAAAAAGGTGTGGAAAGACTGGGAAGCATTTGCCTCTTATGCCTTCAACAAAAGTCACTCTACTTGCTATGCCTACTTAGCCTTCCACACAGCGTATCTCAAAGCGCATTATCCGGCAGAATTCATGGCTTCCGTACTCACCCACAATATGAACGACATAAAAAAGGTGAGCTTTTTCATGGAAGAATGCAAAAGACAGAACCTGGATATACACGGCCCAGATGTGAATGAAAGTGCGGTCAAGTTCAGTGTGAATAAGAAAGGAGCTATTCGCTTTGGACTGGCAGCCATAAAGGGTGTGGGGGAATCCGCTGCTCTGGAAATTCTTCGAGAACAAAAAGAAAATGGGGATTATGCTAGCATATTTGACCTGTGTAAGCGGGTAAATCAGCGAGCCGTCAATAAAAAATCTCTGGAGAATTTAGCCATTGCTGGTGCATTTGATGCATTTGGACACAATCGATCAGTCTATGTGACAGAAGTCAATGGATCGACCCTCTTGGATTTGGCTGTAAAACACGGAGCTCGGATGCAAGCAGAGGCCAAAAGTGCACAGGCTTCCTTGTTTGGAGGTGGTGCCGATGCTCAGATTGAAGAACCTAAAATGCCTCTGGTGGAACCCTGGAATCTCTTGGAAAAGTTGCACAAAGAGAAAGAATTGATAGGCATTTATATTTCTGGGCATCCCTTGAGCAAATTCAAATTTGAAATTGACCACTTGAGCACGCACAGCTTAATGCAATTGGAAGAACATGGACTGGGCTTATTGGACAAAGAAATCGGCGTTGCAGGCTTGATAACCAAAACGAGAGATGCCATATCCAAAACAGGTAAGCCTTTTATGATCTTCACCATAGAAGACTTTAGCGGGAATCGAGAATTTGCATTATTTGGAGAAAAGTATGCCTCGTTCAGGGGATATATTGAACCCAATGCCCAAATATTTATCAGCGGTAAAGGGGAGCGTTCTTATCGGGATGAGAGCAAGCTGGAAATTAATATCCGGGATATTTACTTTTTAGCAGACGCCATAGATAAAGAACTAAAATCAGTGACCATAAATTTGCCAGTGGAACGAATTAATGATCAATTGATGCTTGAACTATTCGAATTGTCAGATGAAAGAGGAAAGGTTCAGCTTAATTTTAAAATCATGGCTCAAGACCAAAGCATTAAGGCCCTTTCGAGAAAGTATCGCATTAAAATGGATGAGATCACCAAACAAAAGCTGGAAGAATTGGATCTCAACTACAGATTTAATTGAGCGTATTTATATACTCTCCCAGTTCCAACTTTTCGCGATAATCGACAGGAATAGCTACTTCCTTACCCAGAAAACTCAAATAAAGCTTTCCCTTATACCTCAGCTCAAGTTCTTGATTTAGAAGTCTTTTGGCGGCATTGAGCAATATATTTCCCTCTTTTTTAAGCAATTCACTCGGGTCGAATTTCAAGCTGATGGGTATGCTGAAATCACTGCTTGCAGCTACATTTACACTGAGTTTCTGTTCCATTTCTGCTAACAGTTGGTCGTCGAGGTAGATTTCAAAAGCAGAGCGTGTTATTATCCCTTTAATTGGGTTGGGGTTGTGATAAACAGCCAATGCACTTAATTCAACCATTTCTTTACTGCTCTTTTGGAACTGAAGGTTCTCTAAATGGAGAAAATATGGAAGTTCCGGCTTTGAACAGGATGTCAAGAAGACTACAAGCAAGACACAACCTATGGCCAATTTAGCTTTTACCATTGCCTATTTTTTATTAATTTTACACACAAGATTAATATAAAAACCCATGGACCGAGATAAGGCTTTCAAGAAAATTCTGGTTGCTTTTGATAATTCAGAATCATCCAAACAGGCGATGCAAAAAGCATGTGACATCGCTGAACAATTTAATTCACAGATTACTGCTGTCTTCGTTAGTGGAGAATCCGACAAGAGTTTTGAAGATGCAAAAAGCTATTTGGAACAATTCAGTACGGCGAAGGGTATTCCTGTAGAGATAATTGAAAGAAGTGGAAAAGTCTATGATCAGGTGATTAAGCTGGAGAAAGAAGAAGGATTTCAGTTGATCTTAATCGGCGCGCATGGTAAAAAAGGCTGGTCTCCTTTCTGGATAGGTAGTAATGCATTCAAGGTGGTCAGTACCTCCAATTGCCCAGTGATTACCATTCAAGATTATGCAACAGATACAGGTATTAAAGATATCGTTCTGCCTTTGATGGATTCAAGCACAACCAGACAAAAAGTAACCTATGCTGCACTCCTGGCAAAGGCATGTGGAGCTACCGTTCATATCTTAGGCGTGAGCAAAAGCAAGAGCAAGGATGCTGAATCTCATGTTAAGGCCTATATGCGTCAAACAGAACGATATCTCATGGAGCGAGACATCAAATACACTTCGGAACTCAATTTAGGTACCAAAGTTCCTGAAGCCTGCGTTGAGCATTCTAAAAAGGTTAATGCAGGTCTGTTGATGATTATGACCGAAACAGAAAGTGCGGGATACTTTATGGACAGTTACTCCCAGCAGTTAGTGAATACTTGCCCCGTACCGGTAATGAGTGTACACTCTAGAGATACCATGCTTTCCGGAGCAGCGGGATATTAATCACAAACCTTTATTTCTAATTACTACGCCAGCAGCGGGTTGCGCCTTAGGCATGATGATTAATTCATTGATATTGACATGTGTTGGTCTGCTTAGTATAAAGTGTATTGCATCTGCAATATCCTCTGCAACCAGATTTTCAAATCCGTCATAGACCTTTTTCGCCTTCGACTCGTCTCCGTCCATTCTCACAATAGAGAATTCCGTCTCGACAGCACCTGGGTTCACACTTGAAACTCGTATACCCCATTCAGCTAATTCTCTTCTCATGGCTTTGTTTAGTGCATCTACCATGTGTTTTGTGCCGCAGTAAACATTTCCATTGGCATAAACCTCTTTTCCGGCAATGGATCCAACATTGACGATATGCGCATTTGCGCTTTTCTTTAGTATAGGGATCAATGCACGAGTCGTGTAGAGCAGGCCTTTGATATTGGTATCTATCATCCTGTTCCAATGCTCTGTATCACCATTTTCTATAGACTCTAGACCAGCAGCGAGACCGGCATTATTAACCAATACATCAATACTGTTCCATTCATCACTCAAGTTGGTAATAAATTCGTCCACCTGCTGCTGTTCCCTGACATCCACTGGCATCAAAAGGCATTCGCAAGCAAACATATTCTCCAACTCTCGTGCTTGCTCTTCAAGTCGTTCTATTCTTCTTCCGTTTAGAATCAAACGGTAATCATTCTCAGCGAGCAACTTTGCAGTGGCTGCGCCTATTCCAGCAGTTGTTCCTGTAATCAGTGCAGTTCTTTTAGCCATTCAGCGAATATAATTCCTCATCACTTTGACCAAAGTCTTTTTTATATATCCTGTAATAGTTAGTTTTTTCAATGCCTTTACATTCATCTATTTTCCAAAAAGCCATTCCACATTTCTCCAATACCTTGACCGATGCGGTGTTCTCTTGTGCCGTCCGGCCTACAATCTCATTCAAACCCAAATGATCAAATCCATAGGCGATACAAGCCAAAGACGCCTCGGTAGCATAGCCCTTGCCCCATTGTGACTTTAAAAACCTATAACCGAGGTCTACCATACCATCTTCATGTAGTTTCAATCCACACCAGCCCAAAAAAGTGCTGGTATTCAAATGTTCAACTGCCCACCTTCCGTAGCCATTTCTTCGATAATCAGAATAGGCCTCTAGAAAATTTCTGGCATCCTCAATGCTTTCAAAAGGTATGTCTCCGGTGTATTGAATTACATCGGAATCCCGGTTTAGGTAATAGGTGTTTTCAGCATCTTTTTGTGGATCAAACTCCCTAATTAGCAGTCGTTTAGTATTCAATATTCTCCTCAATACGTCTGTAGTATCCTATGAACAAGGTAGTTATAATGTTTTGATTTAAACTCACAACATCCCAGCGCTGTTTAACCTCTCCATTATCCATAGGGGTCCATCGAATTCGGTGAAGACTGCTGTCTGAAGCCTGTGCATACATGGTCATGCTACCGCTTTGAATATTTCCCTGCAAACTCAAGTTGCCCCCAGCATTGTCAATCCATAATTGATTCCACTTACCTGTTTTTCTGTCGTAATACGAATAGCTGGTTCCAGTGGAAGCCTTTGATCTCCAGTTCTCTTGCAGCAAACAACTGTCTTGTTTATAGCTTATAGTGTTCCAGCCAATCAAGTTGTTTGCGCTATCAAAAACTTCCCATTCACCTAGCCAGAAGTCAAACTCTTGATAAGCCTCATTGCAGCATACACATTTGGTCTGAGACAGACAGACATTAGAGCACATAATACCAAGGCAGAATAAAAGTGCGTATTTCATTGTACTAAGATAGCTTTTTTGGGTATTCAGCTTATAGTACACTTGCCAAGCGTTGTAGATAAACCGCTTTTGCACCCTAGTCTATGAATTTACCTTTGAGCTTTAGCTCATGGCGCTTTTTAAAAAGAAGACAAAGACCAAAAGAAAAAGGAAGAAGAAAGACCCTAAAAGAGTCGAACTTCGAAATAAGATTGTTGGGGGCATTGTGCTTCTGTTCACGGTCTTTCTTGTGCTTTCATCTGTGAGTTATATGTTCTCATGGCGGGCCGATCAAAGTTTGTTGAACAGCGGCATTCGTGGGCTCATATTCGATATAGATACAGTTCCTTCTAATTTTATGGGTAAGCTGGGTGCCATGCTTTCGCATCTGTTTATCTATAATGGTTTTGGTGTGGGAAGCTTCTTTCTTTATCCCATTTTCTTTTTGTTCGGGTATAATGTCTATTTCAAGCAGAAATACAGTTTAAAACCCAGAACAGTTAGCAAATATTTGGTTACGGCGATTTGGGTCTCAACGGTATTTTCTGTTTTCTTCTACAGCATGAATCCTGTGCTCTCTGGCATATTGGGCTACGGAATTTTTATGTTCTCCAAATCCTTGATTGGATTTATAGGAGTGGTCTTGGTTTTGATTCTAATGACTTTGCTTTTTGTTTATGTGGCATTTGGCATTGACATTTTAGCAGCGATCACTGCAAGGAGCATGAGAAAGAAAAATACCGCAGCAGAAATCACCAATGATAAAGATGAAGCTTTTGCAGGAGAGACACTATTTGAAAAAGATCAAATTGAGATAGAAGATAAAAGCCTCGAGCAAACAGAAGACATCGAGCTAGACGAAGAAGAGATTTCAGAAGACGATATAGTCCTGATAAAAAAAGATAAGGGCAGCGAAGAGCCCCATGATGATTCATCCTCCTTGAAACTGGAAATAGAAAAAGCTCAAGAGGAGCAAGAAGAAAAGGTGGTTGACAAGAAAGAGCATTACGGTGTGGGGGAGCAGTATGATCCTCGCTTGGATCTCAGAGATTACAAGTTTCCAGAATTGGATTTCTTGAATCAATACGGGGATGGGGGAAAAACTGAAGTGAGTAAGGATGAGCTTGAAAAGAGCAAGAACATGATTGTTCAAACTCTTGAAAATTACAAAATCGGAATTGCTCAGATCAAGGCAACCATTGGTCCGACGGTCACATTGTTTGAAATAGTGCCGGAAAAGGGTGTTCGCATATCTAAAATCAAAAATTTAGAAGATGACATTGCTTTGAGTCTTGCAGCATTGGGAATCAGGATTATCGCACCCATACCTGGCAAAGGTACTATTGGTATAGAGGTGCCGAATAAGAAGCCAGAAATCGTTAGCATGCATGCCATGATTGCCAGTGCTAAATACAGCAATAGCAAGTTCGATTTACCTGTCTGTTTGGGTAGAACCATTGCCAATGAGGTATACGTTGCTGACCTTGCTAAAATGCCACATCTCTTAATGGCAGGTGCAACAGGCCAAGGAAAGTCTGTCGGTTTGAATGCCATCATTGTATCGCTCATATATAAAAAGCATCCCGCGGAGTTAAAATTCGTAATGGTTGATCCGAAGAAGGTGGAACTCACTCTTTATCAAACCATTGAAAGGCATTACTTAGCCAAGCTCCCCGGTGAAAATGATGCAATAATTACGGATAATAAGCAGGTCATCAACACACTCAATTCTCTATGCGTTGAGATGGATGAGCGATATAAATTGCTTCAAGCTGCCTTGGTAAGAAATATTAAGGAATACAATGTAAAGTTTAAAAATAGAAAATTAAATCCTGAGGAGGGGCACCGATACCTTCCATACATAGTAGTTGTAATTGATGAGGTCGCCGACCTGATAATGACAGCGGGCAAAGAAGTGGAACACCCCATTGGTAGACTAGCGCAATTAGCAAGGGCAATAGGAATTCACTTGATTCTCGCAACTCAAAGACCTTCTGTGAATATCATTACCGGTACCATTAAGGCCAATTTCCCAAGCAGGATTGCCTTCAGGGTGTCTTCCAAGATTGATTCCCGAACCATACTAGACTCCAATGGTGCAGATCAATTAATTGGAAAAGGAGACATGTTGTATTCAACCGGCAGTGAATTAGTGAGATTGCAATGTCCATTTGTCGATACACCGGAAGTCGAGAAAATAACCACTTTTATTGGAGGCCAAAGAGGCTATCCAGATGCACATATCCTCCCAGAAGTAAGAGATGAGGAGGGAAGTTCAGGCGGGGATTTCGATGCCAGTGACCGAGATGCTTTGTTCGAAGATGCTGCGCGAATCGTTGTACAGCACCAACAAGGCAGTACTAGCTTGATTCAGCGTCGCTTGAAGGTTGGTTATAATCGCGCGGGTCGCTTGATTGATCAGCTAGAAGCCGCTAATATTGTAGGCCCTTTTGAAGGGAGTAAGGCAAGAGCGGTACTGATTCCTGACGAATATGCTTTGGAACAGTTTTTGGATAGCCTTAAGTAAGAATATAACTATGAAAAAAGGCTTACTATTTTTTGCGATTCTTTTGATCGCCATTACAAGCAGCTTGGTCGGCGTCTCATCAACGGCTGATAATCGAAGTACAGAAATTCTGAATAAAGTTTCGAGGACGTATAAAACCTACAAATCCATTAAAGCTTCTTTCAGTGTAAATGTTACCAATAAGCAGAGCAATTCCAGTGTTAAGCAGAGCGGCACGCTGTACGTAAAGGGCAAGAAATTCAGAGTCAATATGTCCGGTCAGGAGATCTATTGTGATGGCAAAACCATTTGGACTTACCTAAAGGATGCCAATGAAGTTCAAATCACCAAATACGACAAAAACACCATGGATGTAAATCCTTCTGAGATCTTTACGATTTACGAAAAAGGCTTTGTGCACAAATATGCAGGTCAGAAGAACATCGGTGGCAAGAATGTCGACCTGATAGAAATGACTCCAATTGATAAGTCCAAACCCTACTTCAAGGTTCGATTGGCCATAGAAAAAGTGGCGGCTAAAATCAAGGAAATGGCTGTATACAATAAGAATGGGGTAACCACAACTTACTCCATAACCAAGTTTGCCGGCAATATGGAAATTGCTGACTCTTTCTTTAAGTTTAATCCTAAGAGCAAGCCTGGAGTCATTGAAATAGACCTGAGGTAATGAAATATGGCTTTCTACTACTAAGTGCCTTAGTGCTATTTGCTTGCAAGAGCAAGAAAGATCAAGTTCAGGAAGAGGGTACACAAAACAGAATATTTTCGATAGAAACTACTCCTTGCTTCGGCAGATGTCCTATATATACAATGTCCATTGGTTCGGATGGCCAAGCGGATTTGAACGCCGTTCGTTTTACAGAAGCAGATGGTCAGTATTTGGCTCATCTCGAAGACAGTGTGGTTAACGAACTTTTTAACCGCCTAGATGCCATGAATTGGCTAGCTTACAAAGCCGAGTACATGACCGGCTATTCAGACCTACCGTCAGTCATATTGACATACACTAGTCCGAACGGTCAGATTTTCAAAGTTCGCTTTGAAGAAGGAGCGGCACCACAAGAGTTGGAACAACTCTCTCGTAGCATGGAGTGGTGGCGCTTAAATGTTGATTGGAAGGCCCTGGAGCATTAATCAGGAATCAATGAA
>JAHEKB010000249.1 GCA_024638525.1 Bacteroidota bacterium | reverse complement strand
AGGCCCTTACTCTTTCTGTAAACCTCTGATATTCTTCTTCTTCCTGGGCTGTTAGAACCTGATTTTGACTTACTTTTTGCATGAGCTCAGCGGACCCTATCCCAGTGCATTTAAAAACGGCAAATGGGAACTCTGGTCTATCAGACGCATATTTAATTACGGCGAGTAGCTCATCAAAACAGGCCTTATAACTGCTTTCGTTTCCTTCTCCTTCTACGCTATAATCCAGAATTGCACCTACACCATAATTGGCCAATGCCTGGGCAGAACTGTAAGAACTTTCAATGTCTTCGCCACCACAGAATTGATGAAAAACGGTTCGTTTTACAATAGATTTTATAGGTAAGCCCCAGCGCAAAGCAATGTTGATCCATTTGGGACCAGATTCGACCAAGACCGGAAAAGAAAATATTTTAAACAAGCGTTTTGCTTGCCTCAGTTCTCTGTTGCTCTGATGTTTAAATGCTATTTCTAAATTGTCAAAAGACAAACTCATACAGATGACAAAATTAAGCTGAGATACTTCATTTTAGTCGAATAATTTTATAATCTGACTTATTTGAATTCCAAATTATTATTTATAATCTGCTCTAGTTTAGGATACAGCTTTGACGAAATTTTTAATTGACTAATTTTCTCTAAATGCCCGATGTGATGAGCATCTGTTCCAGCATAATCATATTGCCCCTTTTTTAACAAAAGTTCAGCCTTTCTTTTAACTTCTGGTCCGTAATGTCCCCCTAAAGACAAAAGATTGAGCTGAAAACTACAGCCTCTGTTTTTCAAATCTACATACTGATCAAAGCTCTTGTAAAACTGATATCGTTCTGGATGCGCCAATACCGGCGAATAGCCTTGGTTTTGCATATTGAATAACTTGAGATTTAACCGAGGGGCAATATTTGCATAAGACATTTCTATTAAAACCTTATTCTCTTTTAAGCACAGTAAGTTTTGCTCCGATAACATAAAATCAAAATCTTCATCTAGCATGTGTTCAGCTGCATAGGACAGAAGCAATTCGCTGTGATTAAGCTGCTTAAAAGCGTTGGCAGATTGTCCGATGCTCTCTGCGGTATTTGGGTAAACCCCTTTAAGTATATGTGGCGTTGCTACTATACCAACTACACCAAGCTGCTTATAAAGATTAAGCATAGATTGAGAATCACTGCGATTTTGGGCTCCATCATCTAGTCCAGGCAGCAGATGGCAATGAATATCAATAAAGCCTTCAAGAAGAGGCAAAATTTCTTTTTTTGATCTAAAACTAAAACCCAAGCCCCAAAAATAAACATAGTCCGTGGATTGCCTATTAGTCTAGTGTGTTCATTGGATTTACAGCTTATCATAACTCATTAGACATATGACCATATGGTGTTCAGAACTTTGTTTTAAAGCATTTAAGCTAAAGTGTTTAAATAAATAGCTTTGCATGAAGTGCAATTCATAAATTTCAAGATGAAGAACTATGTATATGTTATTCTAGCGGTAGTATCTATTGGATGCTCTAGCAAGAAAAAAGTCGTTTACTTTCAAGACATTGATAAAAACACTATGTCTGCCATAGATTCTGTAATCACACAACCTCAAATTGATGTTAACGATATTTTGGAAATAAATATCAGTGCCATGGATGTGCAGAGTTTAGAACCCTTCATTGTGAAGTCTAGTAAAGCTGAATCGGGGCAAGTTTTTTTAGTAAATAGAGAAGGTAACATTCAGTTTCCCGTATTGGGGACAATTTTTGTAAAGAATAAAAGCGTGCCAGAATTACAAGAACTCATAAGTGATTCATTAACCAATTACATTGTGAATCCGGTGGTTCAGATACGCATAACCAACTTTAAAATTACAGTTTTAGGGGCAGTTAACAGCCCAGGGACTTATCAAATAGCTGAAGAAGGAATGACCATGCTTCAAGCCGTGGGCTTATCTGGAGATTTTGCGATTTTTGGTAAAAGGGATAATGTTTTACTTATAAGGCAAGAAAATGGGCTGCGTACCAACTACCGAATTGATTTTACTAAAACAGATTGGTTTAACACAGAATTATATTATTTGAAACAGAACGATGTATTGTATGTAGAGCCTAATTTTGCTCAAGTAAAGTCCGCTGGGCTTATCAAGGATATCAATGAATTGTTGAGAATCATTGCTACAACAATTCCAATCTATGTACTATTAACTACACGATGAGCCAAAAAGAATTATACCAAGAATCTGAAGATAAGATTAATATAAAAGATATTTTATGGCGTTACTTTAGGTTTTGGCCATTATATCTTCTTACTATTATCATAGCACTTGGAATAGCTAAAATCCAGTTGCGTTATGCCCCCTTCATATTCAGCACCTATACCACTGCTAAAATCTTAGATAATTCCAAAGAGTCACAAATTGATCTTTCTGGATTGAACACAGGTGGCAATTTGTTTGGTCAAGCCATAAATTTAGAAAACGAAATTCAAATTTTAAAGTCTAGAAGACTGCTGTCTCAAGTAGTAGATTCTTTGAATCTATATACTTCGTACTATTCCAAGGGACAAGTAAAAACCTCTGAACTCTATGGATCTGGAATACCATTTATCATAAATTGGGGCAATAGAAAACACAATACAGAATTGGGCAGCTCCAATCTTTACAGCGTGGTTTTTGATACAAAAAACTCTTATACTGTAAGCACTGAAAGCGGATTCAAAAAAGAAAAAGTTGCGGTACATCAGAAAGTGATTAATGGCAACGACACATTTAAACTGATTAAAGTGCCAGGCTCTAACTATGAACAAAAAGCAGAGCGTCAGACCTTATTTTCATTTCAATATCGCTCGGGAGTAAAGCTGGCCCAATCAATGTCCAAAAAACTGGTTATAAATCAGTTAGGAAAAGGCAGTGAAATCCTTCATTTATCGCTTTTAGGCCCAATACCAGAGAAAAATGAAGACATTTTAAATACCATAGTTACACTCTTTGACGAAGACGGCAAAAAGGATAGAAAGCTGGTGGCTGAACGGACGGAAGAATTTGTGGAAGAACGTTTGAAGCTCATCTTTAGTGACTTAGACCGTATCGAGGGAAATTTGGCTGGATTTAAACAATCCAACAAATTGATTTCTATTGAAATGGACGCTCAAA
>JAHEKB010000248.1 GCA_024638525.1 Bacteroidota bacterium | reverse complement strand
TCTAACTTAATTTTGAGAATTGAGTTTGGAGTGGATTGAAAATACGCCCTTGGTAAAATATAATTTCCCAGAACTGTATTACTCAAGTAATCAATTCCCACACCCATTGTATTGTTATTGTCAATCCGATACAGCAATTTTCCTGAAAGAGTGTAATCCAAATAGCTCAAGCGTATTGCATTAATGGTCTTGTAATTTAGATCTCTAAAGTTCGTGAATGCTACTCCGATAGCGTAGTCAAAGGTCGCAGTAGTATCTGATCTTCTGATCATCGTATTGATATAGACGTGATTAAAACGGGTTGAATCTCCAATATCAACCACAGGAGAAATCTCGCTTCTACCGCTGTACAAATCGCGTTCATTCACAAAAGAATACTGACTGTTCGAAGTATAGCTTCCCTTGACTATCACGCTGTGATATTTTGAAATTTGGGTATTCAAATTGGTTCTTATTCTATGCGATCGATCGTCTAGGTGCTGATCTTCTGCTCTTGAGGTACCGATAAAAACCGGGCTTCTATCCAGGCCATTGTAAAGTTGCATTCCGTAATCCAATGTCCAGCTGGAGTTTCGAAAGAATTGCATTCGGTAACTGGCATTAAATTGGTGAAGATCAAAGGTATGCCAATCCAAGGCTCTTTGCTCAGCCTGATGCAAAATACCGTTCTCAAAATAGCGACTGAAATGCCAAGCCAAACTGTGTTTCCTATTGCTTAAACTAGCGCTGGTTGTCGCTCTCCAATCTCCTAAACTGTTTCCTCCCATGCTTGCATTCAAACTGGAATTTTGCAGATGAATATCAGCAGTGAATAATTCAATGATCAATCCAGCCTGCCCTTTATTATCTGAATACAAATGTGGGAGACTAATGGCGACACTGTCTATATCGCTTAGAGAGATCGACCTTGAATTGCTAGGAATATTCTGATCCATAAATAACGACAGCCCATTTTTATAAACCGCATTGATGTTGTGGGGTTCCGCACCGAAACTACTGTTTTGATCAATTCCCGAATAATAGGATGATATCATGGGAACCCGCCTCAGTAAATCAGCTAGGGTCTGAATATTCATTGCGTTGAGATCAGACCTGTTATATTCTATGATAACGGTGGTCTCAACAGCCCTTGACACAGGGGATATTCCCAGGAGTAGCATTATGAGCCAGAAAAGGCGTTTCATCACATACAATGATAGGCTTAATGCTTGCAAATACTGGGCTTAAAGTATCACAAAGCCATCATTTTATCTCTCAATTTAAGTGATTATTGGCGATTTACGACTGAGCAGTTGTGTAAGGGTGAAAACTATAGTGAACACTAGACCTATCATCATGGATATGGCACCGGCCACAGAAACATCAAACCATTTGGCAAAATAGTATCCCAAAACAGAGCAAATAATCCCTATGAATGATGCCAAGACAATCATACTCTTTAGACGGTCAGTCAACAAATAAGCGATAGCAGGTGGTCCTGCCAAAAAACTTATGACCAATATAGCTCCTACACTTTCAAAAGAAACCACAGTTGTTAAGGATACACCGCTCATCAAGAAATAATGCCAAAAGCTCACTGCAACCCCGGTAGACAATGCAAAAGAAGGATCAAATGTGGTGAGAAAAAGGCCTTTATAACCAATCACCACTGCTATGATTAAGATAATACTCACTGTACCGACAATCAATGCCTGTTGGGGCAAATACAGTCCACCTCCTATAGCATTCAATGAAAGCGCTACATATTCCAATTCGCCGTAGAGTACGCATTGTTGATCCAGATCAACATTTTGACCAAATCTGGAGATCAGTATCACTCCCAGTGCGAACAGAAAGGTATAAGATATACCAATGGAAGCGTCACTTTGAAGCCTCACATTATTGGTAAACCACTGTATTATAATACTGGCTAAAATACCACTAAGAGAAGCACCAATGAGCACTGGCAAGCTCGCGGCTGACCCGGAAATTAGGTACGCTATGAATATTCCAGGTAAAACAGCATGGGAGATAGCATCTCCAATCATGACCATTTTCCTCAAAATGAGAAATGAACCCATTATAGCACAGTTTATAGCTACCAAAGAAGCAGTCAATATGACATAGAAATCATTCATTAATAGGGTATTTCACTTTCATGTGGATCTTTATCCGGATAGTCCAATAATTGAGTAAGATGTTGCTCAATCTCAGGAGTGATTACGTGTTCAATTCCCTCTGCATCATCGTGCAAATGGTCGCTAGCCAAATGGAAGTACTTGCTGAGGTAGATTTCCCATAGTCTGTGTTTTCGCACAACTTCTTTTCCCGCTAGCAAACCCTTTGGATTGAGCACCAATTGCCCTTTTACAAGGTCTATGAGATCTTTTCTTTCCAACCTTTTTAGTACTTCTCTAACACGCAGATGCTTTAAGTTCTCTCGAGCCTTGAATAAATGTAGATTGACCGGATTTTCACCCTTTTGACTGATGTGATAGAGCTCCTTGAGTAAATTTTCCTCATCAATTTTGTGCTTGTTCTCTCTTCTCATGGTCAAGCGGCGAATCAATCCCTTTTCTCGGCCGAAAAGTATGGCAATAAAGGCAAGGACAGTCAAGCAAATCACCACCCAAGGGCCAGTAGGCATACCACTGCTGCTCGAACTAATAACAGATCCACAAACTCCGGACACTCCACCGAGCAGTGCTGCATAGAGCAACATGCGTTCTATACTGTTTGTCAGAAAACGGGCTCCGGCTGCGGGGGTGATTAAAAGGGCAGCCATCAATACCACACCCACAGATTGAACACCAATTGCCACGGTGACCACGGTCAACAAGGCTATGAGATTTTTCAGAAAAACGGTTTTAAAACCTATACTCTGCGCATAGGTCTCATCAAAACTCAAAACCTTGAACCCCCTCATAAAGAGTAAGACCATGGCAGTATTAATTACAGCTATCAGACTGAATGTCTTTACATCTTTCAAATTCATGGATGCCGCCTTGCCAAACAGAAAATGGTCTAAGCCACTCTGGGCCGCATTACCACTGTGCTGAATATGTGTCAACAAGACAATTCCAATACCGAAAAACACACTTAAACAAAGGGCTAGAATGGTATCTGGTTTAAGCTTTGATCTCTTCTGAATAAA
>JAHEKB010000247.1 GCA_024638525.1 Bacteroidota bacterium | reverse complement strand
AAACTCTTCTACCTCATCTTCAATTACGACATACCAATCACCTTCTTTTTTTACCGCATCTGCTCTTGATCTATCTTTTTGCTTGGCAAGTGCCGTTTCAAAACCTTTGATGTCCACTTCTATCCCTCCCTCTCTAGCCATCAAGGAGGTCAGATCTATGGGAAAACCATAGGTGTCATACAATTCAAAAGCATGTTCCCCACTGATGGATTTTCCGTCTTCACTCACGTATTTCTCAAAGAGCTTAATGCCTTTTTGCAGCGTTTTCATGAAGCTTTTCTCTTCTTGCGCAATGACCTTTGTCACAAAATCTCGTTGAGCTTGTAATGAAGGAAATACCCCTCTAAACTGATCAGCGATCACCGCGACTAGCCTATACATAAAGGGTTCTTCCAGATGGAGAAAACTATAGCCGTACCTAAGTGCTCGTCTCAGAATTCGGCGTACCACATAACCCCCCTTTTCGTTGGAAGGCAATTGACCATCTGCTATGGTAAAGCACACAGCTCTAATATGATCAGCTATTACTCGAAAAGCAATATCTTTCTGTTCATCAGAACCGTAGTTAATTCCGCTGATCTTCTCCAGAGCGGCAATGGAATTCATAAAGAGATCGGTGTCGTAATTGCTGTGTTGACCATTGACCGCTCGAACAATTCTTTCAAGACCCATTCCTGTATCAATGTGCTTCTCGGGTAAGGCCTCCAAACTTCGATTGGCTTTTCGGTTATACTGTATGAACACTAGATTCCAAAGCTCAATGACCTGGTCGTGATCTTTGTTTACCAAAGACCTGCCATCGATTTTACTTCGTTCTGATTTTAGTCTGAGGTCCATGTGTATCTCAGAACACGGTCCACAAGGTCCCGTCTCGCCCATTTCCCAAAAATTGTCGGTGCGATCGCAAAGCAGAATTCTATCCTCAGCTATGTACTTCTTCCAAATATCAACGGCCTCTTGATCTTGATTCAGACCGTCTTCTGTATCGCCTTCAAAAACTGTGACATATAGGCGGTCTTTATCTAAGCCGTATACTTCTGTAAGCAGTTCCCAAGCCCAAGCTATGGCTTCCTCTTTAAAATAATCTCCAAAGCTCCAATTACCGAGCATTTCGAACATGGTATGGTGATAGGTGTCAACACCCACTTCTTCCAAATCATTGTGTTTACCGCTAACCCTTAAACACTTTTGGCTGTCCGCCACCCTTTTGTCCACGGCTTGCTGATTGCCTAAGAAATAATCCTTGAATTGATTCATTCCGGCGTTGGTAAACATAAGACTGGGGTCATTCTTTACCACTATTGGCGCGGATTCAACGATCTGATGACCTTTGGATTTAAAATAGTCTAAAAATTGTTCGCGTACCTCGAATGCTGTGGTCATCTGGGCTCTATCTCCTTTGATTTGATCTGCGTTTTAGCTACCTTCGCAGGCAGTTTCAAGGGCGCAAAAATACAATGAGCAAAACGAAATTCAGATTTAATACTGAAACTCTTGAGTACGAAAAAGTAAAAACCAAATCTTGGATAATACTCGCTCGTGTTCTCGGGTATATGTCGTTGATCGCGATCATCTTCTTTTCGGGAGTGTCTTTGTCGTATAAGTTGGTTAGCTCTCCCAACGAAAAACGCCTACAGGCAGAACTGAACGACAACGAAGTCCAAATGAAGCTTTTGCAAGAGAAAGCCGAAGGCCTAGATCAATATCTCAATGAACTAATTACTCAAGACGAAAGTGTATACCGCGAGATATTCGGAGCCGACCCGATTCCTTCGGAGGTAAGAACTGCGGGTACGGGCGGGACTGACAAATACAAAGCCTTGGAAGTGTTCAAAAACGGTTCTACCCTAAAGGCATTGCACGAAAAACTCGACAACTTACAGGCTCAAATGAAGGTGCAAGAACAATCTTATGGAGAACTGATGCAACTGGCAAAGGAGAAGCAACAGATGCTTGCTAGCATTCCTGCCATTCAGCCTGTGAACAATAAAAATTTGCGGAGAGTCGCTTCCGGTTTTGGATATAGGATTGACCCCATATACAGAACACGAAAAATGCATAAGGGATTGGATTTTTCTGCACCCAAGGGAACAGAGGTTTATGCAACTGGAGATGGTGTAGTTAAAAAGGTCAAACGCATGCGCTGGGGATACGGTACCCATATTGTTATTGATCATGGCTACGGCTACACAACACTTTACGCTCATTTGAGTGGTACGAGAGTTAGAGCAGGGCAAAAAGTAACAAGAGGCCAGCTGATTGGCCTTGTTGGTAGCACAGGCAAGTCAACAGCACCTCACTTGCATTACGAAGTGGCTATCAATGGCCGACAAGTCAATCCAATTGGCTATTTCTATAACGACTTAACTGCGGAGCAATATGAAGAGATCTTAAAACTCTCTTCTAACCCCAATCAATCCTTTGATTAATTGGAACTACCCAACAAATTATATTACAGCATCTCTGAATTGGCCAATCACTTCAAGGTTGCCCCTTCTTTGCTGAGGTATTGGGAAGCGGAGTTCAATTCGATCAAACCCAAGCGCAATAGCAAAGGCACTCGATTCTACACCAAAAAAGACATTGAGGAGATCAGAAAGATCCATTTTCTGGTTAAAGAACAAGGATTTACCTTACAAGGTGCCAGAGACCAACTCAAAAAGAAAGGCCAGGATGTCGATTATAAGATAGAATTGACCGAACGACTGGAAAGCATCAAAGCCAAGCTGAAAAATCTGTTAAAGGATTAGTAATTCGAGGCATGCGTGGCATGTCAATTCTCCTTCTAATATTATGCTCCATGCTTTTGCACGCCCAAGAGCAAAGGCTTCAATTGATCAGCGATCCCATATGGACGACTTATCCTTCAACCCTATCAGAGCTTAAAAGCAACTCCATTGAATGCAGAACTTCGGCTCCCTTCGGTTTAACCGAATTCAGCCGAATTGGTATTGGATTCAATGCTAGCCAAGGTATAAATGATTTCCACTTGGGCTTCACTCTTCAACGCTTTCTGAGCAAGAACAGTGCAATACTCCATTTTGCCTCTTGCCACCCAATAAATAAACAATGGACAACAGGAGCTGGACTGAGTCTGATATCACCCCAGGCTTTCCGTAAAAAATTAAGTGTCCT
>JAHEKB010000045.1 GCA_024638525.1 Bacteroidota bacterium | reverse complement strand
ATCTCAAGGTTTTTACGGCTTATGAGTTCTTAGAGGAGCGCTTCAATTTGAACACCAGAATGTTCACTGCGGCATTATTTCTAATTCAAAGGGGGCTGGCAGCTGGGGTGACCATCTATGCTCCCTCTATTATTCTATCGGCAATAATGGGTTGGGATCTAAACTTGAATATCATGGTGATAGGTGTATTGGTTATTCTATATACCGTGAGCGGAGGCACAGAAGCAGTTACTCAAACCCACAAGCAACAGATGGCAGTAATCTTTGCCGGCCTTTTTGTGGCCTTTGGCTTCTTAGTCTATTACATACAGGAAAAAGTAGAATTGTCCCTCGTTATGAGCCTAGCATCAAAAGAGGGAATGTTAAATGCATTAGACCTTGAATTTGACTTAGGTGATCGATACAACATTTGGTCCGGTCTGATAGGAGGCAGCTTTTTAATGCTCTCCTATTTTGGAACGGATCAAAGTCAAGTACAGCGGTATTTGTCTGGTAAAAGTCTTAAAGAAATCAGAACCGGATTGTATTTCAATGCCGTATTGAAAATACCCATGCAATTATTCATCCTGTTTATCGGGGTTCTGGTTTTTTGGTTTTATAGCATGTACGAAAGACCAATGAGTTTTGATCAGGAGAAACTTGACTATCTAGAGCAAGCGGATCCCGTGAACTTTGAACGTATAAGCGATCAACATGCCAACATTCAGCAATCAAAGAATAAAGATCATTGGTCTGAAGCGGAGATTTCAAGCCTTCAAAATCAACAGCGAAATTTGGACCTTGAACTAAATGAAGCGCTAGAGAAGGCAGAGTATACCGCTAAGATCAAAGAGACTGATTTTGTTTTTATTTCATGGGTACTCAGATGGCTTCCCGTGGGATTAATCGGCTTGCTTTTGGCAGTTATTTTCTCTGCGGCGATGTCCAGCACGGCTGCAGAGCTCAATGCCTTAGCTACGACAACAGTCATTGATTTCTACAAGACTAAAAATCCGGGAAAAAGTGAAAGTCACTATGTGAGCAGCTCTAAACTGTTTACTTTGATGTGGGGATTACTAGCCATAATATTTGCCAGTGTTGCAAGCTTATTTGACAACTTAGTGGAATTCGTCAATATTCTTGGATCGTTATTTTATGGCACCGTATTGGGAATATTTTTGGTCGCATTGTACTTCAAAAAGATACAATCTAAGGCAGTGTTACTGTCAGCAGTTATTGCTGAAACCCTAATTCTCTGTGTCCATTTCTTCAAAGATCAATTGGAAAACCTCACTGGTCAAGGCCTTAGTTTTTTGTGGTATAACTTTATCGCTTGCGTCATAGTGGTCTTGTTGTCAATGCTCTTTCAAATGTTTGTAAAACAAAACAGTGTGAATAAGTAAGCCTGCCATTCTCGAATGGATTTCTTAATTTTAGTGTAGATACATATAAATCAATTGTTATGAAAGCATTTATACCTTCAGCTATTTCACGTTCCATGTATGCCATTATGTTAGGACTCTTTGGAGTCTTTCACCTCACAGGTGCTAAAGATATGGAGGGCATGGTTCCATCCTTTATTCCAGGTGGTATCTTTTGGGTTTATCTTGTCGGAGTTGCCCTTATACTCGCCTGTATTTCAATCATTTGGGGAAAGAAAGCACGACTTGCTTCTTACCTAACCGGTATCATGTTGGTGATTTTCACTTTGACCATTTATCTCCCTCAAGTAATGGATGGTGATCAAATGGCCATGCCATTATTACTGAAAGAAATTGCCTTAGCAGGTGCAGCCTTCTTTATCGGTAATCACATGGAGGATTAAAAACTATTTTTCTATAAAAAAGTGGCTTAGGCCACTTTTTTTATGCAAATCGATTGGAGGCGCTGACAGTTCTCCACTTCTCAATGACTTCTAGCATATCATTGGCCAATTCAGATTCAAATTTCATCTTTTCATTGCTCAAAGGATGTATGAATCCCAATGTCTTTGCATGCAATGCATGCCTTGGTAATATTTTAAAGCAATTATCAATAAACTGCTTGTACTTGCTGAACACCACTCCTTTGAGTATTTTTTCACCGCCGTACATTTCATCGTTGAACAAGGGATGTCCAAGATGTCGCATATGAACCCGGATTTGATGGGTTCTTCCCGTTTCCAATTGACACTCCAATAATGAGCAAAAGTGAAAATTTTCAAGCAAGTTATAATGCGTCACTGCCCATTTGCCGGATGGATGCTCCTCACCCACCGTCGTATAACGTTTTCTATCGTATTGATCCCTAGCGATATAAGTAGAGATCGTGCCGGATTCTTCCTCTGGACTTCCCCAGACTAAGGCCCAATATTTACGTTCTATACTGTGATCTTTAAACTGCTTTGACAGCCCTGCCATAGCGATATCGCTTTTTGCAATAACAAGCAGGCCAGAAGTATTTTTGTCAATTCTATGAACCAACCATGGTCTTTTTCCTTCGTGATCTACCGAAACCCCAAAGTAATGCGACAATGCATTCAAAAGGGTGCCGTTATAATTACCTACACCGGGATGCACCACCATCCCAGCTTCTTTATCAATGACCATCAAATGCTCATCTTCAAAAACTATATTCAAAGGAATATCTTCGGGTTCAATCTTTAATTCAGTGGGCAATTGATCCACTTTCACCTCTATATGATCTGAGGGTCTGACCTTATAATTTGCCTTAACTGGATTTCCGTTAACCAAGACCTGCATCCTATCTATGGCCGTTTGAATTCTAGACCTGCTGGCATTCACAATTCTATTGACCAAGAACTTGTCAATTCTCAATGCCTCTTGACCCTGATCAACCATAAACTCATACTGAGTATAGCCCAATTCCTCCTTATTTTCCTCTACAGACAAAACTTATTAATTGAGCCATCAATGGCCTATTTTTGCCTGCCAAAAGTAGTCAGAATAGCTATGATAACACATGAGTCTTCATTAGAAAATTTTTCAGAACAGTTGGAATTTGTTCTCAGTCAATACACTTCACACGGATTAAAGTCCTCGGCCTTTGATCACGTCATACTCGGGGGGCTAGGCGGTAGCGGCATTGGCGCCTCCATCGCCAAGAGCTGGATGTTTGATAAAGCCAATTTGCCAATCGTTGCCATCAACGACTACGATTTGCCCGCATTTGTTGGTCAGCGCAGCTTGGTCATACTCAATTCGTATTCTGGCAACACAGAAGAAACCCTGAACCTTTTCCAGCAGGCTAAAGCTGCTAAAGCCTCCATTGTTTGCATGGCCTCCGGAGGAGAACTAAAAGAACAATGTCAGCAAGAAGGAATCCCATGTTATGCCATTCCAGACGGCTATCAACCAAGAATGACCATTGGGTTTGGGCTGTCTTACCTCTTATTGATGTTGGGAGAGTTATTCGATCAGGATCACAGGTCAGCCCTGGAGGACATCAAAAATGATTTCCCTCAAAAACGAGACAGACAAAAGGACAGCGCACAGCAGATTTTCAAGTTCTTCTCATCTCAACTTGGCAAGAAATTCGTGATCTTAGCGGATAGGTATTATGCAGAAGTTGCTGTACGCTTTGCTCAACAATTGAATGAAAATGCCAAATTAGAAGCATTTGTTCAAATCATTCCTGAGGCCAATCACAATGTGCTGGAGAGTTATACAGACAAACTAGATACCAATTTTATCATGCTGTACTCTGAACAGAATCAGCGGGTTGCCGCGCGATTTGATTTCTTGATATCTCATTTGGAAATGGAAAACAATAAAGTCCTTCCATTGGTAGTGCCAGATTATGATGTCTATTCCATATTTGATATCATCTATCGCTTGGATTGGGTGAGTGTTTACATGGCCAATGAGCTCGGCGCTCCCTTAATGGAAGTCCCTATTATCACTAACCTGAAGGAATTTCTCAGCAATCTCGAAATCATTGAAGGAGAGGAGTAAAAGGTGCATCCCTATTTGAAATATGCCCCCTTTTACCTACTCTCATTTTTACCTCTTTGGACCATTTACCTTATTGCCAAGTTGGTTTATTTCATCATTTACCGCTTGATTGGGTATAGAAAAAAGGTAGTTAGAAGCAATCTCAAGACATCGTTCCCAAATAAAAATAATGCTGAATTACAGCAGATTGAGCGAGATTTCTATACTCACTTTTGTGAACTTTTTCTAGAATCTGTGAAGGTGCTGAGTATCTCCAAACAAGAAGCGAAAAAGCGCTTGATCATTAAGAATCTAGAACAACTGGACAACTGGTATGCCGAAGGAAAGAATGTGGTATTATACAGTGCGCATTTCGGCAATTGGGAGTGGTTTGCATTTATACCCTTGCTGGTAAAACATCAATTTGTCTCCTTCTATCAAGAACAGACCAATTCATATTTCAACGACTTGAGCATTCATATGCGCGAGCGATTTGGAAACATATGCGTGGAGTCTAAAAGCGGCTATAAGCGTCTGATGGAAGTGCAAAGAAGTGGTGCCTTAACCCTGACCTTTATGATCGCAGATCAATCACCAACAGCCAACAGCAGCATCAGTTGGACGACGTTTTTGGAACAGCATACTGCGTTTTTAGTAGGTCCCGATCGAATTGCCAGAAAAACCAATGCTATCTTGCTTTACCCATTTATTGAGATGCCTGAGAAGGGACGTTACGAAATCGAATTGAGAGAAATTCCAATGGAAGATTCAGACAAGGTGGTGGCTTCTTTCGCCAATTTACTTGAGGAGAATATTTTGGCCTCACCACATTTGTGGTTGTGGACGCATAAGAGATGGAAACACAGCGGAAATCAAAAAGTTGATGAACTGAGTTCAGCTTCTAAATCATAACTCAGTTCACAAAGATCAAAGCAAGCTTCTTTCTCGTTGTAAATCTTGCAATGGTCAATGGGCCCAACATATAAATGCAGACTTATACCTCTAGAACTGGATATTTGAGTAAGGCGATGACACCCCATGCTATCATGCATATAGCTGGTTTGACCGTTTCTAGGTCTGCTGACTTTGACAAACTCCGGTTTATCGTCAACCAACTCAAAAATCTCCTCTGTGAATTCACCTTCGACAAAGTGTACCCAACACTCTTGCTCATTGTGCTCGTGTATAGGAGTAGCTTGTGCAGCTTCCCAGCCCAATAAAAGCAATTCATAATCCTCTGTGCGGACTAAACAGTTGCGGGTATAGCTGTCCTTAGAAAAAGTAGCGTATTCTCTAAGGTCATCCGGATCTATGGCCAACCTCGATGAGAGCTTTCTTAAATCTGACGGATTCGTGCGCTCTAATGCATTAATTAAGTCTGAAAGGTGTTGGATCTGTTGATGTTCTTCATCCATAGAAGATGGCTCGAAGGTAAGCTTTTGCAGTGAGGATTACAAGTGGATAAGGTCTAGAGCTTGTTTAATTTTAGCTTTACTTTGAAGTCAAAATCAGAGCATACACTCTTTTGTTTGTACAACATGATCAATGATCTAAATTTATTTCTAAGGCTTTCCGAAGAGCTAATTAAAGCAGAAAATGAGGAACAAGTGGTTACACCTATTCCGCCAAAAGAGTTACTCCAATATGTAGATATTGCATTGACCGAAGAAGCTTCTGTAGACCAGGACTTTGAAAATGCGCTGCGTTCCCTGGTGCTCAACACCCCAAGAACAGCAACGCATAAATTCTACAATCAATTATTTGGTGGCAGAAATGCAAAGGCAGTACTGGGCGATTTATTGGCGGTCATGCTCAACAACAGCATGTATACCTATAAAGTTGCTGGCCCTCAAGTAGGGGTTGAGAAAGAGATCATTCACAAAAGCTGTGCATTGGCGGGCTATCCAACTACTGCAGATGGCACCATCGCCCCGGGTGGATCCATGAGTAATTTAATGGCCATGCTCATGGCTAGAGATTACGGTAGATTTCACATTACGCAAACGGGTGTTGAGTCAGGTTTGTGCATGTACACCAGCGCCGATTCGCACTACTCTATACCGAAGAATGCATCCTTTATTGGCATAGGATTGAAAAACGTGAGAAAGATAGAAACCAATGCCAAAGGAGAAATGATTCCCGAAGCCTTGGAAGAAGCCATTACCCAAGATTTGGCGGAAGGCTTGACGCCTGTCATGGTCAATGCCACGGCCGGAACCACCGTATTAGGAGCATTTGACCCCATTGATCGAATTGCCGACATCACTGAAAAATTTGAAATTTGGCTACACGTTGATGGAGCCTATTGCGGATCGGTGGTATTTAGTGATAGATACAGGCACTTAGTCAAAGGACTTGGGCGTTCAGACTCATTCAGCTATAACGCCCACAAAATGTTGGGAACACCTCTAACATGCTCAATTATCCTTACCAAGCACCGCAAATGTCTCTATGATTCTTTTGCTATAGATGCAGATTATCTCTATCAAACCGATCAAGACGATTACAATTTGGGGAAAACCTCCTTGCAATGTGGCAGGAGAAATGATGCCTTAAAATTTTGGACCTTGTGGAAAGCCGTTGGCAGAAAAGGGTTGGAAGAAGCGGTGAACCACCAATTTTATCTTGCAAAAATTGCTAGGGAATATGTAGACCAGCATTCGGACTATCAATTGTACAGCTACCCTGATTCCGTTTCCGTATGTTTCAACTACAAAGGCATAGAAGCCAATGAGCTTTGTACTGCTATGTATGAGGCCGGAGAGCTTCTTGTCGGCTATGGCGAGTTCAAGGGCCAGGAGTTTGTGCGCTTAGTAACCATTAATGCAGGGAACGACAAAGAAGACATACTTAACTTCTTTAAACACTTAGAAGCATTCGCAAGTGCCCAATTTGGATCATCATCATAGCTGATGAATCTCATTATCTAGATCATTGGCCCATCTACCTTTGCGGCTGTGAAAGAACTGAAGCTTTGGAAAAAATACTCCGATAAGGAGATAAAAGAACATGTGTTTTCCGCCATTGATAAGAACATCAATTATACGGACATGACCGTACTCGGAGTTCCGGCATCTTATTTGGATCAAGATGTGTTTCCACTGTACAATAATCCGATGCTCAAGGATGCACCCTATATGTCCACCTTGATCAAGAACCCAAACCACATTGGTTGTCATACCCTTGGCAATTCGGAAAGTTTTTTTCAAGGAACCCAAGCACTAGAGAAGGAGGTTATTGAGATAAGCGCAGTGGACATCCTTAATGCAGAAACCAACAGCATAGACGGTTATGTTGCAAGCGGAGGAACAGAGGCAAATCTACAGGCTATATGGATATACAGAAACTTCTTTAAAAGAGAAAAGAATGCATTGCAATCTGAAATAGCAATACTCTGCAGCGAGGATAGTCACTACTCCATGCACAAGGCTGCCAATGTCTTAGATATTCAACTGATAAAAGTTGAGGTTGAATTCAAGGACAGATCCATAAAAACATCAGATATCGAAAATAAGCTTGACAAGGCGCAACGCGCAGGTATCAAATACTTTATCGTTGTTGTAAATATGATGACTACCATGTTTGGATCCGTCGATGATATTCATAGCTACACTCGAGCCCTAAAAAAGGCCGACTTAAGTTATAGAATACATGTAGACGGAGCTTATGGAGGCTTCTATTATCCATTTTCGGAAGAGAACAGTCAACTGGACTTTGCAAATCCAGAAGTAAGCTCGGTAACCCTTGATGCGCACAAAATGGCCCAAGCCCCTTATGGCACTGGAATTTTTCTTTGTAGAAAAGGGTTGATTCACTACGCCAACACCAAAGAAGCAAGTTATATAGAAGGTGAAGACTTTACCCTAATTGGCAGTAGATCTGGCGCCAATGCAGTTGCCATATGGATGATCCTCAGTACGCATGGTCCGTTCGGCTGGAGAGAAAAGATCTATATCCTTCAAAAACGTGCCGAATGGCTCTGTGAAGAACTGAACAAGCTCAATATCGAATTCTATCGACATCCCAATTCAAACATCATCAGCATTAAAGCGGAGTATGTTAGCGGAGCGCTGGCCAAAAAACTGGGATTAGTTCCGGACAATCACAAAGAACCCAAATGGTTTAAGATTGTGCTGATGGATCATGTCAACATTGAAAAACTACTGCCCTTGGTAGAAGGTTTAAGTCAAAGCTCGAGAATTTCATAGCGCTTAGCCAGAGAACCGTTTAGAAATTGACGAATGATACGCTGAGTATCTGAATTGTCGGTGTATGGCGTGATTTGCTCCAATAAATCTTGCGGTTCATCAAGGTGTTCCGGATCAAAATAAGTGAAGCCTTTATATTCTCCTTCTTGCACATAAACAGCAGTCTTTTCTTCTTTGGATCGCCCCTTGCCAAGAATCAAAAGACTCTGTGATCTGTTGCCGTCTCTGAGCTGACTCACGCGTAAATTGTATTCTTCCGCACTTATTCTGCCGCTGCATATATCGCATTCTTCGCCTTTAAAACAGTTTCCTTTAGTACGCTCCAAGCCAGTGTATTTTGGGCAAAGTGACTTCTCTTCAACCAATTGATAGAGGTAGTCCCTGGCCATGGTCACAGAGGTAAAATGATCTAAACTATTTCCTCCGTATTTCTTATTGAAAATGTCAACCCTATAGATGTTGTCTTGTCCTTTGTATAAACTCACATAATATGCACTGTGCTTGCTTTTCTGAGCTCGATTATAGTACGGATAGTGCTTCTTGATCTCCGCACTTTCCAATAAATAAGCTACGAGTTCATTGCCGGTCAATTCATAACTCAAGTGATGAATCCTGCGCAGCAGCTCAGACTTCTTGCGTGTCTTCTCGTTAAAGTGAGTATTGATTCGCTGCTTGATGTTTTTTGCCTTGCCCACGTAAAGAACTTCCATTTGCTTTCCGTGCATATAGTAGACTCCCGTGCTTTCTGGCAGCTGCTCAAATTCTTCTTTGGGCAAATTTGGCGGTATTACCGCTTCTCTATTGAGTTGATTCAGTGAATGTGTGATAAAGTCATTCTCATCTTTTCTAAGCAATAAGTGAAAGAGTTGCGCCGTTGCTTCAGCATCGCCCATAGCCCTATGCCTGTTCTTATTGGGAATGCTCAACTTTTTGCAGAGCTTGCCAAGAGAATAAGAAGGCAAACCTTTTATGATGCCGCGACTCAAACGAACAGTGCAGAGTTTTTTCATATTGAAACTGATTCCCAAATCGGCGTAATGGTTTTTAATAATGGAATAGTCAAAACTCACATTATGAGCCACAAAAATGCTGCCCTCTAAAAACCTGAGTATGTCATCGGCCACATCCTGAAAAAGGGGTTTGTCCGCAACCATGTCATTGCTGATCCCAGTCAAAAGACTAATGGAATGTGGAATGAACTGTTCGGGATTAATCAGGCTTACATAGCGATCTAAGATTTGATTTCCATCCGTTTTACAAATGGCAATTTCTGTAACCCGATTTCCGGAGGTGCCTCCTGTGGTTTCAATATCAACTATGGAATATATTTGGGTCACTATTCAAAAATAGTGTTTGACCCAATGGGATAAAAGAACTTAGAACAGGCCTTCTATCAATTGGTCAGTGCTGAAACCTTCAGCCTCGGCTTTGTAGTTTCTGACAATTCTATGTCTAAGTACCGGAGCTGCAATGGCTTGAACGTCTTCTATATCAGGAGAATACTTTCCTTGTATCAAGGCATGAGTCTTTGCTCCTATGATCAAATATTGTGAAGCTCTGGGTCCAGCGCCGTATTCAATGTATTTGTTCACCAATTGAGTTGCCTCAGACCTTCCGGGCCTTGTTTTGGATACCAAACCCACTGCATATTCATAAACATTGTCCGCAACAGGAACTCTGCGAGCTAATTCTTGAAAGGCTATAACTTCTGAAGCGTTTAATATGGTTTTGACGGTCTGTTGTATTCCTCCCGTGGTTGCTTTGACTATACTCACTTCTTCCTGATGACTGGGGTAGTCCAAAACCATATTGAACATAAAACGGTCTAACTGTGCCTCTGGCAGAGGATATGTACCCTCTTGCTCTATTGGGTTTTGAGTAGCAAGCACAAAGAAAGGTCTTGGCAAAGAATAGTTTTGACCAGCTACCGTAATATTCTTTTCTTGCATGGCTTCGAGCAAGGCCGCTTGCGTTTTAGGCGGGGTGCGGTTGATCTCATCTGCCAGGACGATATTGGCAAAAACAGGACCTTTATTGAATCTAAAATTGCGTTCTTCATCTAAGATTTCAGCACCCGTTATGTCTGATGGCATCAAGTCTGGCGTAAACTGAATCCGGTTGAAGCTCATGTCCAGTGCTTCGGATATGGTTTTGATCAGTAAGGTCTTAGCCAAGCCAGGAACACCTACCAATAGCGCATGGCCATTGGAAACGATAGACGTAATTACACCATTGACCACCTCATCTTGTCCAATAATCACTTTGGCTATCTCGGATTTTAGTTCCTTGACTTTAGTATTCAGCTGATCAGCTGCTTCTTTATCATCCTTAAAATCTACCATATCAATTTAGGCCTTGCCAAGGTTTCAACTCCTTGCAATTCTTGTATTTGTCATCTATCCAAACGTAAACACCTGTCTTGTAGTCTTGCGTCCATTGAGAAACATATTTATCTTGGGCCTCAGCCAGAGCAAGTTTTTGGATTTTTTGATAATCATCACGCAAATTGGCCTCGTGTTCAGGAGAGCTGGATTTCAAGTAGAAGAATCTATAGGCCTTGCTCCCATCGTACTGCTGAAACTCACGCGGTTCTGTATACTCACCGACTTCCATTGTGCTCAAGGTAGCAATGATATCAGGTTCCAAATTGGATATGCCCACGCTCTGAGATCCTGTATTCTGATCCACGTAAAAGCCACAATTGTCTTTGGTAAACATGTCTGAGCTATACTCCGAAGCTGCCTTGCAAAAATCAATACTGTCGGCTTTCAATTGTCTGATGACGGTTTTTAGTTTGTCTTTTACTTTCTCATAGTCAGATGCGAGGACTAAGGGCTTAATCAAGATGTGTCTTGCATTTACTTTCTCTCCCTTGCGATCAATTAGTTGGATAATATGATACCCGAATTCTGTCTGAATAATCTCGGATATACTGTCTTTAGTGAGCTTAAAAGCCGTTCTTTCAAAAGCACCGACCATTTGACCACGGGTAAAATAACCTAATTCACCGCCATTTACGGCCGTCCCTTTATCATCGCTTTTAAACCTAGCCGCATATTCAAAAGTGTATTTACCTGCCATGATATCTGCCCTGATCTCTTGAATGGTCTCCAAGGCATAGTCCAAAGCAATCTGACTTGGATCGGGGGTCATGGATATTTGAGCTAGCTCAACCGAACGCTCAAAGCTCGGTAGACTGTCTTTGGGTATGCGATTAAAATAATCTTGCACTTGGGTAGGTGAGACCTTTACATCTGCTATGAGTTTCTGCTGCACATCTTGGATCATCATTTGCTCCTTAACCTTCGGTCTCATGAGTTCCTTGTAATCATCTATGGATTTGCCAAGATAGCGTTCCAATTGTCGCTCTCCGCCGATCTGCGCAGCATAAAATTTAACTCTTCTATCCACTTCGGATTCTACTCTATCTTCAGATACGGAAACGGAATCCACTTCACCTTTGTGCAGATACAGTTTTTGAATGATGAGCTGATTCAGTATCTCGCATTTCAGGTCTCCTTCAAAGAACTCCATTTGCTCTTTGGCTTGAAGATATTCTGTTTCGAGATCTGATTTGAGAATCACGTTCTCCCCGACCACTGCTACTATCTCTTCCAAGACCTTGCCTTGTTGTGCCATTACTGATACTGCGATCAGTATTGTGCTTATGAATGCTTTAACTCTCAATGAATAATGACTTTATTACTGCTATACGCTTTTTCTACCAATTCTGTTTCAACTTCTTTGAAATAGGCCTGTTGTCTTTTAACCGTCAATATCTTCTTTATGCGCTCCTTTTCCATCTCAAAGGGTGAATTTCCCCTCTTAATCCTAAAGTCCAAAATCTTAATGAAGTATACAGATCTTCCTTCGTTTATCCTGATGTTTTTGTTATTATTCAAGAAATGCTCCTGATTGTAGGTGTTTATTGGAATCTCCTTTAGAATGTCGTCAAAGTAAACCCATGAACTTGAGTCAATGAAATAATTGCCTCCGTTTTCTCTGGCTAGTTCAGACAGCTTTTCAAGATCCACATCAGACGATTTGAATTCCGTCCAAAGGTCCTCTATTGATTCATAATTCAGAGGCAATTGAATAAAATTGAGCTTAATTATGTTTTCGCTGAGAATAAACTCTTGTAAATTGTCTTGATAGTACTGCATCAACTCATCTTTATTGAAGTTGCTATCTGCTCGTTGAATGGCCAATTTGTTCAAGGTTTCATAGACTAGAAGATCGTCCTTATAGGCCTTCAATTCATCCTCTTTATTGCGCTCTTGTTCATCTAATACAGTTAGAGACTCATGCAGAACAACCTGCTGGGCTACCCAAGTATTTATATACTCTCTGACCACAAACACACTGTCCTCATAGCTCATATCGGGCCCTAAGGCTTGCTCAATGTCGTGGAGATATAATGCTTCACCATATGCTTCCGCAATTATCCGTCCCGAGGGTTCTTCAGTGCAAGCAGTTACCACTGAGAGCAGCATGAAAATTGTATAGAGTTTACTTTTAATAAAGCTTTTGG
>JAHEKB010000044.1 GCA_024638525.1 Bacteroidota bacterium | reverse complement strand
GAATCAGTTCCCCTATGGCAACTTCAGAGTGAGATATCAAGCACAATTGACCTATGAACTCAGTAAAAAGTGGAATGTAAAGGTGTTCGATGAGGTCATGTTTAATATTGCCAAAAATGTGGTGTATAATAGCTTTGACCAGAACAGATTAGGAGTGGTACTACAGCACAAGGTCAATCCCAATTGGGCTTATGATTTGTGCTACTTTAAATGGTATCAACAATTAAATACCGGTGTAAATTATGTAAGCCGAGACATAGTTCGTTTTAGTCTTCATCACAGATTAAATTAAACAGCTGTTCTGCGGTTCCCTAACCAAATCACCAATCCACCTGTAAAAAACATAATTAAACTGTAGACCGCAGGGGCAATGGCAAATGCCGTACTCTCGAGTAAAACCACTGCGATGGTTATGGCTAGCGTGCCATTCTGTATGCCCGACTCAATAGATATAGATCTAGCTTGCTTAATGGGTAAAGATGCCCATTTTGCAGTGAAATAACCCAATGCCATGCTGAACGCATTAAGCAAGAATGCGGCAATGCCGGCTTGTTCAAAGTATGAAATGAAATTTTCTTTCTCTTTAATAACTATTCCTACAATCACCAAAGCGAGTACTATTCCCGAAGCAATGCGGACAGGTTTGGCCATTCGCATAGCAAAGTCTGTTTTATAGCGTCTGATTAGCATACCAATGAACACCGGAATCACCACTATAACTAGAATTTGAACTATGGTCTCCAATACATTCAGTTGAACCAATTGTCCCTCTCCAGTGAAATGGGCTAGTGCGAAATTGATTACAAAGGGTATAGTGACAATGGTGATTAAACTGCTTACGGCAGTCAAACTCACTGACAAAGCCAAATCTCCCTTTGCCAAATGTGCAATTAAATTGGAAGTTGGTCCACCGGGACATGCAGCCAAAATCATAATGCCAATGGCTATTTCATTTGGCAAATTGAGCATTGTTGCTAAGCCAAAGCCAATCAAAGGCAAAAGCAGGAGTTGGTTGATCAATCCTATGAGAATAGCTTTGGGATGAACGAGTATTCTCCTGAAATCATCTGTGACCAAAGAAAGCCCCATTCCCAGCATGATGATGATTAGGGAAACAGCTAATATGATGGTGGATATGTTGTCCATGGGTACGTTTTTGTGGTTCAATATATCAAAAAAGCCGCTTCATTGCTGAAGCGGCTCGTTTTAGTTTTTGGTTAATTATTGTTTTATTATTCGGTACGACTTGTACTCCCCTTCAATTTCAACTTGAAGGATATACATACCAGCTGGGACATCACTGATATCCATATGGTGGATACCGTTGTGCATCTGTTCTTCTACAAGCACAGCGCCCATGATATCTGACAGTTTTATACTGGCATTGTTCATGTTTGATTGTACCCATAAAGCACCCTTGGAAGGGTTAGGGTAAACACTCAAACCATCAAAGACATCATCTACATTTACTACTCTAACATCTGAATAACTGAAGCTACCATCGTAGTCGGTTTGTTTAAGCCTGTAATAGTTAAATCCAATCATCGGTCTAGGATCGATACTAGCATATGCCAAAAGGCTCGTACTGTTTCCAGCACCATCTACAATTCCAATCTCCTCAAAATCTAAACCGTTGATGCTTCGCTCAATAGTAAAGTAATCGTTATTGGTCTCACTGGCTGTCTGCCAACTTAAATCCACTTCCTTGTTGGTATTCAATTCAGCTTCAAAGCTCAATAGTTCAACAGGCAAAGCATTGATGGTATTTGAGGTAGAACCAAAGGTGAAAGGACTAAATGAAGATACAGTGCTGGATGTTAGACTGCCAGTAAAGGCTCCACTAACAGCAGACTGTCCCGCATTTTCCCAAGCTGATCCATTCCATCTGGCGACTACTAAGTCTGACCCGGTACCCTGAATTCCACTTCTATTTTTATTCTCCCAATGCAAAGTAACATCAACATTAGAGCTACCCGCATCGCGATCACATGTCCAATACTCCACTCTGCTCACATTGTTTAATACCGGTGTTGGAACACCTGCCATGGTTGAGGTGTCCGAATAGAAATTATCGAAATATTGAGCGGTGAATTCATCGGTAGTGGCCGATGGGGCAGAAATACCTAAGCGGGCCCAAACACTCCCGTCTCCCAATGGAAAGACAAAAGCATCGTCGCCAATCTTGGTCATGGGTCCATCCACAAAAGATGTGTCATTCCCTGGATCAGATAGCGCATCGTTATTAATAATCAATTTATTAGTAGCATCTGTGTTGAATATTCCGGATACTAGTATAAGCTCATCTGTTACCGTAACCGGTATGGATAGTGTGGTTGCGGCCCCAGAGGTCTTAGTCGTTTTGAGGTTATCAATTGTCACAGAACCGGTTGTCCCTGAAATACTGCCCGCCGCTGTTCCGGTAAATTCAACCGTTGAACCATCGGCATCAAATTCTCCGTCATTCACAAAATCAGAATAAACCAGTATGTCGTTACCCAGTGTAAGGAATGTGGTATCTCCCACCTCTATGTCTTCAAAATTGTTACTTCCAGCACCATCTAAAGAGACTGTATCTCCATCAAAAATGATAGTAGAACTTCCTCCATTCAAGGTGCCGTTGTTGATTAGATTACCAACGATAGTGTGGGTGGTAGATGTCCCTGCGTTAAAAGTAGCAGAAGAATTGATTTGCAAATTACCGTTAAGTGTCCATGAAGCTGGAGCAGTTACTCCAGAAGAGTGCGTATTGCTAATGCTCACATGTGCCAATGTTGGGTTGCTGCTGCTTAGCGTAATAGGTGCTGTACCAGCAAATACGACCTCTCCTGTACTGCTAAAAGAAATGCCATCCATCTGAATGGTAGCACTTGCGCTATATGGAGCTCCGGGTTGAAATATCAATTTACCAGAACTTGTCACTGTACCATCGTTATCAAAGTTGCCATAGATCGTATGGTCAAGGGCACCAGCATTGAATGCGGCACTTGCGTCGACATTTAGTGCTACAATCACAGTCCAAGGCACCGAAGGAGTAATTCCAGCCGTGTTATTGATGTTCACTGTAGCAAAGCTGGGAGAAGAAGTTGACGAGATGACCGGTGAAACCGTTCCATTAAAGTTAATGATTCCGGATGAGGAACTATTAATGGCATTCAAAAGTGAAATATTCTGCACTTGTGTTCCTGTAAAAGTGGCTGTGCCATTGCTGGTCAAGATTCCGCTATTGGTCAAATCACCATCTAAGATGGCTGTATTGGATCCGAAATTTAATGAACCGGTAGTCTCAACAAAGAGATCACCGTCCATATCCGTGGTTCCACTCACTACTGTATAGGAGCCATATACCACAGAAAGATTATTAAAGTTGATGGATCCTGTTATTGATTTAGATGCACCGTTTAGGATAAATGTACTCGCTCCCGGATTCACTGTTCCTGTACTGGTCAAATCTCCATAAAGCGTAATCGTAGCCGTATCTGGCGAAAATTCTGCCAATGAATTGATTGTAAAATCACCTAGAATGTTTATCCCTTCGGCTAGGGTCTTTTCATTTGGTGTTCCATTGTCAAGTATTAGATTTCCGTAGTCCACGGGTAAAATAGTTTGACTAACAGAGCCGTCATAATTTACTGTACTGTGAGTATCTATGCTTACAGTAACATAATTATCTGGGAAATTATTGGCTCCACCTACCCTCAATTGAGCAGCAGAGTCTATGCTTAAGGTTCCTCCAAATGAAGAGCGATTAGCGGTAAAGGTCTCCACATCCAGCGTACCATTGCTCAAGGTAAGATTGTTGTTCATGCTTATATTTCCACTTAAACTGAGCGTATTGGATGCTTTGTCAACACATAGATTATTAAAGGTGGTTGCATTTACTGTCTGATTGGCTGTACCGTCAAAGAAAACAGTTCCTGCAGTGGCTAAATAGCTACCCGTTGTAGTCCAGTCTCCCGCTAGATATATAGGGGCTCCAAACTCCAGAACCTCTGTGGAAGCTCCAATACTGAAATCTCCTTCGATATCCAAAGTATCAAGGATGGCCAATTCTCCACCCGTTAATGTTCTCATGTTGTTAGAGACTGTTGTGGGTGAAACCAGTCTTGCCCGAGCAGTGTTCTTGTCAATATCTAAATTGTAATAGGCCAAATCTGCCACTGTCTGATTTATTGAGCCGCTATAAGTTACCGTTCCTGTAGAAGGTGTAAATGCGCCAGAAGTGTAATTATAGTCCCCATTTACCCTCAAATCTCCAGCTCCGCTAAAAGTTATAGAACCCGTTGCACTGTGTTCAAGGTCATTGAGTATATTCACTTGCCCAGTATTGATTTGCAATTCGATGTCGTGTGCACTTACACCATCGCTTAACTTAAGGTCTGTGCCTATAGTGAGAGTGTCATCGCCTACATTTATCACATGAGAAACATTGCTACTCCAATTTCCACGTCCACTTCCAACAATGTCTAGAGAACCGCCATTGAAGGTTATGGTAGCAGCTTTGGTATCGGCAAAACGCAGCACATTGATCTTCTCTTCCGTAGAAATCTCAGGCTGGTTTACAAAAAGCGTATCTCCTATTCGGGCAACGTCAAGCGAATCAGGCACTCTGTTTGACAAAGATTGCCCAGAGACGGTAGTCCAATTTCCAGCATTACTCCAATCGCTGCTGACCGTTCCAGTCCATCTCACCTCATTTCTGAGGCCAGCCATCATGAATTGGTCATCTATATTGGTTATGCCACCCAATTCCACATAATTGGCTGCAACATCTCTCGAATCAACACCTAGGCTGTCCCATGTAGTACCCGAATTGTGTCTGTAAATGGCAAGGAATGGTTCCACAAAGGCATTGAGTTCGTTGTCCTCATAATGCAGCCTAAGTGTAACGCTGTCATAAGTTCCCGAAGGAATGCTAATATCATACTCTCTGGTAACCGATTCCTCCAATGGATCAACATTGGGAACCTCTCCAGGTGTTACTTTAACGCTAACCAAGCTCAAACTACCTGGATTGTAGAAGGTAAGTCCGTTGTTGGGCCCTTCAAAGTAATAGGTAGTTGCGTTGGCGATGGTATGACTGTGTACTATGGTACCCAGAATAATGCCGTTTCCTGTTCTTGTAGAAGTGGTCGTAATCTTGTTGATATCCGTATCCACAAAGCCTTGAGTCATTACGATGGCTGTGGCTGAAACGTCATTATCCAATAGAACTTGGACATCAGATGCAGTCTTGTTTACCGTAAAAGTATTGAAAGTTGTAGCTCCTGTTATTATTGCTGCATTCGAACCTCTAAATTGCACATCAGAGGTACTAGCAGTATAGATTCCATTATTGTTCCAATGGCGATAGATTGATAATACATAAGAACTTCCATCTAATGTCACACCTGAATTGATGGTAATGTCATTGTTCACTGTTGTTGCTCCAGCCAGGGTTTTAGTACCACCTGTAGCCAAAATCAAATTGTAATAAGTTTCCGCAGCTACCGTCTGTGCGCCATTCTTAACATAGGCTACAGTATTAGCAATAAGAGCATTGGTGTTGAATGTACCTGTATTGTTAAGACTGTTCTCAATATTCATTCTTGAGTTAGAACCCATCTGTAAAGAACTTCCCCCGCTAATGCTTATATCGTAAAAGGTTGCTGTTCCTGTAAAATCACTGGTGCCATCAAAGGTGATATCACCCGCACTGGCTATGAAAGATGCAGTGATCTCCACTGAAAAATCCTCGTCTACATTAAAGTCCATATCGGTAGTGGTATTCCCACGACTTTCTAAACCGAAGAAGGTTAAAGAACCTGTTCCACCAATAGCAGAAGAAGCTCCGGTCATGATTACAATACCATTGGTTGCTGTAAATGTTCCATCAACCAATAGGTCACCACCTATATTAATATTTTCTGCTGTAGTAACTGTACCGCTGATATCTAGATCGAAAAAGCCAAAGTTAGACCCACTGATAGAAGTAGAGCTTCCATCCATTTCAAACGTACTTCCAGAGCCATGGGTGAATTCACCGGCGCCTGTGGTTGTTGCATCTCCTGAAACAATAAACACCGTTCCAGCGTCACCTCTAATTCCCGATTGAGTAAATTCAATGTTGTTGAAATTAAAATTTCCAGCGCCTGCAATTAGTGCTCCAACTCCTGTGAACTGTATAGTCGAAGTGGAACCGGTCAAAGTACCCTCATTGTCAAAATCTGCATTAAACTGATGCGTATAGGACGCACCGTCAAAGGTGCAATTGGATTCTATCGTAACATTTTGCTCAACATTCACACTGTTTCCTGCCGTAGCGCTGACAGAAGTAGCTAAACCCTCCTCTATACTAAAATCTCCTAGAATATCTAGGGTGGTGCTTGGCATGGTCTTTACAACCACTCCGCTGGTTCCGGTTAGAATAAGGTGTCCATAATCTAAATCGCGTACGGTCTGATTGCCTCCGTAATACTTGACCGTGCTGCTACTGGCCAATGACACTGTAGCAAAATTATTCGGGAATCCATTTGTTCCGCCTATCCACAGTTCCGCATCTGCGGCGATAACAAAATCACCACCATTTAACTGTCGGTTACAGGTGAACGACTTTAGGTCAAAAACTCCTGCATCTATCACGACACGCCCTCGCGGTGCACCACCATTGTGCATATCGGGAAGATCTGCAGCAAGTTCTTTGGTTGACCCACCACTAATTCTAAGTATTCCGTACGTATGCGCATCACTTACGGTTTGAGTAATACTTGCAGAGGAGTAGTTTACTTCGCCCCGGTCATTAATATCTACTTGACTTATAGGATAATTGGTGGCAAATAAGGCCGATTCTACCATAATAGATCCGTCCCGTTCTACGTCTAAATCTGCCGTTCCTGACACACTATAAGATGCAGTTGGATTTAAAACACCGTATACATCCATGTCTGAATTCACAGTAATATCTGCAGCCAATGTTAGACTACAAGTAGCAGTTATTCTTAAGTCTCTAAATGTTGTAGTACCATTCAGCGTTGCTGTAGAACCAGAGAAGTAGACCTTGGCTCCATTATTGGTCGCTGAATAATTGCCATTATTGGTCCAATCACCTTGGACTGTGATCTTTTTATTTGAATTGTGATAAATGGTTCCGTTTGATCCAATAATAACATCCCCATATACCACCACATTCTTTGCAATAGTAAGAGAACAACTTACGGCACCGTTTCCGATGGTCAAATCGTTACAACGTAACGTTCCGCTATTGGCACGTGGTTGGTTTGGCCCTGTAAAACTGGCATCACCAATAATTGCATTTGTACTTGAATTTGGAACACCATTGGTCCAATTGCTGGCTGTAGTCCATTTGTTATTGGTACCTCCTATCCAAGAAGTCGATTGAGCACTTGAAATCAAGGCGAAACCAATACAAAAAATAAGACATAGAAATCTGCGTAAGAAATTACGGTTAATAGTAGTATTCATCGTTTAATCATTAAATTAGACTAATAAAATTTAAACTTCTCTAAGGGGTCAAATTTTGAACTAGTCTTGCAGTAGTAGTTGTGCAAAGATGCAACAGAGTGGCTTAACTAACAAGTTTTCCACAAAAATGAAGCTCAAACAAAGATACTTTTTCTAAATTTGTACCTACGTATCTTACTGATTATCAAATAATTAAATAAAGAAATAGGCTAAAAGTAGTTTTTACCATAATTAGGTTCCCAATTCTGGTCATATTCCAATAAAAGGAGCCTTATTCAAGTTCTTATAAACGAATTTTTACAAACCGTATCTTTTGTTCAAAATCCCCATTAGAAGACCTCAATACAAGGGTGTAAGTTGATGCAGCTAAAGAGCTCACATCAAAGCTACCTCCATCTGAAAGTACCACTCCCTGGAGCACTAGCTTTCCGTGCAAATCCAATACCTGAAAATCCAGTTCATCTATACCAATGGTATAGAGGTCAGACCTCAGTTTGAGAATGTTTACCGTGGGGTTTGGGTATACACTAGCTTGAATTTGCTGAGCATAGAGGTCTAAGATACCTACAAACTCCTCCGGATCTACCTGCTGAAATCCTTGAGTGAGCTTTGTCGCCGGTATAATCTGCGAAGCCGTAGCTTGTTCACCAATGGTATAACTAAGCCCAGCCGTGCCGTTTTGCACCGATTCTCCTGCATTACCTATTACCTGTCGTTCCAGCGATTGTCCAAAGACCATCGCTGAAACGAACAAGCATATTGCGGTTAGTTTGAGTTGTTTCATCTTAATTATTTTGAGAGTCAGAACCATCTTTTATCAGCGCTTTGAGCTCTTTTAGCTCTTTTTTCATATCGGCTATAGCCTCTTCTTGAGACTCAATAATTACTTGTTGCTCCTGAATAGCCTTGGTTAGGTGAGGAACCAAACCCGCATAATTTACTGCTGTAAAATTGATGTCTTCTCGAGCCGCATCTGGAATCTCTATTCCACCTTCTTCCATTTTCTCTATCTGAAGATCTTCCAATTTTGGTTGACTTGCTGCTGTAGTTAGCTCGGGGAATACCTTGGCAAGATCCTGAGCAATAAAACCTGTTTGCTTACCTTCTGGAAGATTCATATGGCTATAGGTTTCTGTATCATAGATGTATTCCAATACTTCAAGACTCTTGATTCTATCTAACGAGCTGACCTCTGCATTGAAGTTGCTTTTCAGCTTAGCATCAGAAGGCAGGTAAGAGCCGGTGGTATAGACATCACCAGAAAAATAGCCTGCATACTCCACATCTCCATTGCCGCTAATCTGACCAAAAACACCATATAAACGGCTGTTACCATTTGTGGAACCGCCATAGGCAAAACCGAATGATCCATAGTCAGTTCGACTTCCTGTGCCTGTTTGATAATCATATATGGCTGCGTAATTACCAAAATTAGTTGCATTAGCAGCGCCATATTTGGAATGAATATTATAGGAGCCATATGTGCTATAAGCTGAGGCAGAGGTATGACTTGTTTCATTCCATTGTCCAAAGACATAATATGGGCTAGTAGACGTTATGCTTGAAAAAATTGCTCGGTTAAAATCTGATGCAGTGTTTGAGTTGTTTTGATCAATATCAAGGTAGATGCCATTAACAGCTCCTCTGTGACCTGTATGATCCATATCAAGATAATAACCATAGGTGGTTCCAGAACCTGAGTCTGAACGATTAATGTCTTGGTATAAACCTCGAACAGCGCTCCCTGAAGCATTGTCCGGTCCGGCATAGATTATTTGTTCTGTACCACTGGCAGTGTAGGATGAACTTGTAGGATTGAAAACTAGTCTGGTATAATTGCCGACCATATTTCCTAAACTTGTTGCCGGCGCTGAAGATGAACTTGAAACAGCTCTTCTAATGTTTTGATAACTGCCATACAAACTGCTGCTTGTGCCTGCACCATGCTTGGCCACATCAAAGTAGCTGCCGTAAGTGGCATCTGGATTCGATCCACTGACGTCTAAATCAAGATGCACACCTGTGGTTAAGCCATCAACTCCTGAATGGTCAAGATCTATTTCTATAGCTCTGGTAAAACCACTACCAGAGTCGGAGCGATTCACATCTATATGCGTACCAGTTGTTGAGCTAGTAGCCGCATCATCCGGTGAGGATGAAACAAACACATATGAACCATACATCTGTCCATTTCCCGAAATATGATTTGTGGAAGCACGACTGTATGAACCATACAGATAAATCAAACCTTCAGGACTATTCAAACTTCCTGAAGAATAAGATCCGTATAAACGACCGCCGATACCCGTTGCCTTACCTGCCGAGTTCCTAACTCCATACACGCTGTAGTTATTGCTTGGACTTGCCGAAAACGCATTGTTAAATGCACCATAAGATGAACCTCTTTGTCCATAGTTATAAACGTAATTGAAAGTACCATAAGATGTGCCAGTACCTGAATCTCCTCTCTGAACTAGATTGTAAATCCCATATGCCGCACTGCTTGAGGCATAATTAGGATTGTGAAAAACATTATTTCTTATTCCCAAGGTTGGATAATACAAGGTGTCTGTATTGGTACTTACCTGATTGTGAATACCTCGCACTTCTCCTAGGTTATCTGCATTTCTAGAAGTAAATATATCCATGGTATTGGTTGCAACTGTTGAAGTGGTATTGACATTATTGTAAATCTTAAGCGCACCGTCTTTGTCTGTATTAGAAAAGATGTCAAGTTCGAATCCATCATTTGGATTCGAAGTCCCTATTCCAACACTTTCCTGCGTATAATACAGTTCATCATCAGATTTCTTGGTCCAATGATTCAGCCCATTAAGTGCTACTTTATCGCTGCTATTAGTCAATCCGAGGCTATCACCACTTAAGGTCAAGTCTTGAAACTCATTGGTGTCGTCGTTGTCATTATCTGCTACCGAAATAGTACCTCCACCGTTGGATAAAGTCACATTATTACCAGTTTTGCTGATGGTTTGTAACTCATTGCTCGAGTTGTTATCGTTGTCTGCAATAGACACCGTTCCTCCACCATCGGAGAGTGTAAGGTCTATACCGGATAAAGACAAGGTCTGAAGCTCATTGCTTGCATCGTCATCATCCAAGTTCACACTGCCACCGTCTGAAAGACTAATGGTTGATCCGGATTTGCTTAAGTCCTGATGTTCGTTGGTTGCATCATCGTCATTCAGGACCACATCTCCTCCCCCATCTGAGAGCGTGATGGTTGCACCTGACTTGCTCAATGTTTGATACTCATTGGTCGTATCATTGTCAGAATTGGTCACCGTATTGGCGTGCATGGCATAGGGAACAGCTACCAATTGTTGGGTACTCATGTCTGTAAAGGAGCTACCTCCATTCACATCCATGTCCACTTTAAGGAAATTGGCTTCCATGCCCCAATCCACAGCATTCATGTCGCCGCTGACAAGCGTGCCTTCGCCAATGGTGAGATTAACCAATCCGTATTGATTGGTTGTTACGGTCTGGGTTTCAACATACATGGCAGCGCCAGCGGCACTTCCTTCTAAAATTGAAAACCTAAAACTTACATCTGAATCTTGTAGAATCTTGCCGTCTGCACCTCGTACAACAGCCTGATAATTAAATGATTGTGGGGTTTGGGCCAGGGTCAACAAACAGAGTGCTGCCGTGGTTAGGGTAAAGAGTGTTCTTCTCATGATAATATTGGTTAGGGTGGTCAATAATCATCACAAGTGGGGAGTAAATGTAAAGCTAAAGTCAGAAAATCAAAACATATACGCCAAATAATGACAAAATGCCGCTCGCCAATTCCTTAAAAAAACACTGAGAATCTATGGCAGATCAGACCACATTCCCTTGCCATTTCTTCTGGCATACGCCTGATTTTTAGTCAGCTCAGAAACATAGCTGACATTTGGCGCAATGGTCATTAATTCTGCATAGCCGTCCTTGACCATTTGTCCATTGATAAAGGTTCCGTCTTCAGAAAACACATAAGCTAGGATTCGACCATACCTATCTTGTTTCTCAACATCAAATTCTATGCGCACTCTTTTATCATTCAGCAATTTTATCATATGAGCTCTCGCTTCCTTGCCATAGGCTTCTTTTCTTCTGTGTTTAAAATCTCTAGATTCAGGAGCATTTATCCCAATGAGCCTCACCTTCATACCTTTTTCACTACCATCCTCGAGGATGATGGTGTCCCCATCAATTACAAAGCGCGTGGAGTATAATTCGTCCTCTTGACTCGGATTGCATGCGAGGATTAAAAGTAATGGCAAGAAATACTTGATCATCTTCAAAAAAACAAAATCCTTTTTGCATTCTACCTTTGTTAAGCGTTTATGAAAAATTATTTGGCAGCTTTTGCTCACGCCTGGAATGGTGTAAAGCACTTCTTTCAAGCAGAGAAGAACGCCCCAATTCTGGTCCTGTTCTCGGCAGTAGCCCTTATTTTGACTCTGTTTTTGAATCTCAGCACAACGGAATGCCTCTTTGTCTGTTTAAGTATATGCATGGTGTTTTCCGCAGAAATTTTTAATACCTCTATTGAGCATTTGGCAGATAGAGTAAGCAAAGAACACGAGTTAGCCATTAAGCATGTGAAAGATCTCAGCGCTGCGGCCTGTTTGTTTACTGTTTTATTTGCAGCAATTGTTGGGCTAGTCATATTCTTACCTAAGATTTTATGAAAAAAGAATTATTACAGGAGGGAAAGTACAAAGAGTTGATTGATCTCATCGGCGACAGCTTAAACGCAGAGGATTTGGAATTCAAAGCCTATGCTATGCAAAAGTCTGGGAAATTTGAAGAGGCTATGGTGGTTTGGAATCAGTTGATTGCTCGAAAAGAAACAGTCGCATCCTATTATAATGAAAGAGGGGTCTGTAAATTCAATTTGCGCTTTAAGCACAGCTTGCAAGACTTTGATCAAGCTGTAAAACTAGATGGAAACAACCCCTATTTTTGGGCGTGTAGGGCCTATGTAAAAGATAAATTGGGAGATACCGAAGGAGCGATATCAGACTATGAAAAGGCCCATCAGCTAGACCCTGAAGATGCTACTATCTTGAATAATTTAGGCTTAGCTGAACAAAAGCTGGGCTATACAGCAAAAGCAAGACAACAGTTTCAAAAAAGCAACGATTTGATTGGCTTTAAAGAAGAAGGTTTGGACGTTCATGCTGCG
>JAHEKB010000246.1 GCA_024638525.1 Bacteroidota bacterium | reverse complement strand
ATTGCAAAATCATTGCAGTTACTTCGCCCTTGATATTCAGAAAGACCTGCATGCCATGCGCGACGATTAAAGGGAACAAATTGTACAATACTCCCATCTCGACGGATTAAAACGTGCGCAGATACTTGTTGTTCGACTATGGATTCAAAATAAGGATGTGCGTTTGGATCAAGTTGATTGGTAAATAATTGTTCTATGTAGGGACCACCAAACTCATTTGGCGGTAGGCTTATATTATGTATAACGATGAGAGAAGGAAAACAAGCATCTGGTCTGTCATCTACATTAGGTGATGGTACATAACGCACACCAACAATAAGATGACTCGATGGATCAACACGCATAATCAAACTAACGCAGATTGGATTTTAGCTAGCGAGTGAGCGTAGCACTTCCTAGAAAGGCTTTAAAACGATTTCAATAATTTATCTAAAAACAAAAAAAGGCCTCGCAATGCGAGGCCCCTTTGAAGATTTAATAAGCAGAAAGTACTAGGCTGCAGCGATATTACATCATGCCGCCCATACCGCCCATACCGCCCATGCCACCCATATCAGGTGCACCATGTGCATGCTCTTCCTCTTTTGGCTTTTCGGCTACCATTGCCTGTGTAGTAATCATCAAGCCAGCAATCGATGCCGCATTTTGTAATGCAGTACGAGCTACCTTAGTAGGATCTAGAATACCCATTTCGATCATGTCACCGAATTCACCGGTAGCAGCATTGTAGCCGTAGTTACCTTCACCATCATCAACCTTTGCAAGAATTACAGAGGCTTCATCTCCGGAGTTCGTAACGATTTGGCGTAAAGGCTCTTCCATTGCAGTACGTGCAATTTTAATACCCATGTCTTGATCGTGATTATCGCCCTTGATGTCATCAAGTACTTTACGAGCCCGTAGCAATGCAACACCACCACCTGGTACGACACCTTCTTCAACCGCTGCACGAGTTGCATGTAAGGCATCTTCAACGCGTGCCTTCTTTTCTTTCATCTCAACTTCTGTAGCCGCACCTACTTTAATTACTGCAACACCACCTGCGAGTTTCGCCATGCGCTCTTGCAATTTTTCTTTATCATAATCTGAAGTAGCTTCTTCAATTTGAGCTTTAATTTGATCGACGCGTGCTTTGATGTCACTGGGTTGGCCAGCGCCATCAATGATTGTGGAATTTTCTTTAGAAACACTAATGCGTTTTGCACCACCTAAATCATCAAGACTTGCTTTTTCAAGTGATAATCCAACTTCTTCAGATATTACCGTACCCCCAGTCAACACAGCGATATCCTGTAACATTGCTTTGCGTCGATCACCAAAGCCTGGAGCCTTGGCAGCACAAACTTTTACAATACCACGTATAGTGTTTACCACTAGTGTTGCTAGTGCTTCACCTTCAACATCTTCTGCGATGATCATCAAAGGTTTGCCTGCTTTCGCTACACCTTCTAGCAATGGAAGTAATTCACGAATGTTTGAGATCTTTTTATCATGTAAAAGGATATATGGATCTTCTAACTCAGCAGTCATATTGTCTTGATTATTGATAAAGTAAGGTGACAAATAACCACGATCGAACTGCATTCCTTCCACAACATCCAATTCATTTTCTAGGGCATTGCCTTCTTCAACCGTAATCACACCTTCTTTGCCTACTTTATCCATAGCGTCGGCAATGATGTCACCAATAGACGTATCAGTATTTGCTGAAATACTACCGACTTGAGCAATTGATTTGCTATCTGAGCAAGGCTTAGATGTTGCTTGCAAACTTTCCACAGCTTTAATTACTGCTTTATCAAGACCGCGTTTGAGATCCATTGGGTTCATGCCTGCAGCTACGGCTTTCATGCCTTCGCGTACTATGGCTTGTGCTAGCACAGTAGCTGTAGTGGTACCGTCGCCTGCGACATCAGAAGTTTGCGAGGCAACTTCTTTCACCATTTGCGCACCCATGTTTTCAAACTTGTCTTCTAGTTCAATTTCTTTCGCAACAGATACACCGTCTTTGGTAACAGTTGGTGCACCAAATGATTTATCTAAAACAACATTACGCCCCTTTGGACCTAAAGTTGCTTTTACTGCGTTGGCCAGAACGTTGACACCTTTTGCCATGCGTTGTCTGGCGTCTTCGTCAAAACGTACTTCTTTTGCACTCATGATTTTTCCTTCTCAAATGCGTTAAGTTAATATGTAATATAAGAGACTAGCCTTCGATAACTGCCATGATGTCGTCTTCACGCATCACGAGCAGTTCATCTCCGTCTACTTTCACTTCAGTGCCTGAATATTTACCAAATAGCACTTTGTCTCCAGTCTTTAAATCCAGCGCACGAATTTCGCCACTATCTGTTATTTTGCCGTTCCCAACAGCAATTACTTCGCCTTTTATGGGTTTTTCTGTGGCTGAATCGGGAATTACAATACCGCCAGGGCTGGTTCGTTCTTCTTCCATACGCTTAACGACCACTCGGTCATGTAACGGACGTATCTTCATCTGGATCGCCTCCTAAAGAGAGTTAAGTTAATAATTTTTAATAGTAAATTTTGCGAGCGCTTTTTTATTAGCACTCTCGCTTAATGAGTGCTAATAATACGAATGCATCCCTCTAAGTCAAGTGTTTTCTAGAGTTATTTATCCTCATAACGACGCGTCACTTTGCCCTCGTACACATTGTCAAATTGGTACTCTTTCCCGTTCCCATGCAAATTGAAGTTCGACATTGGGTTAAAGCGTGCCGTGAGCCTGGCAATGAGCATCCTTCTTGAAAAGGGAATCAGGCAAATAAAGCCTATAAAATCGGTAAAAAAACCGGGTGTGAGTAGCAATGCACCGCCAATTAACAACGCCACACCTTCTAAAATCTCAGTGGCTGGTAAGCGCCCTTCGCTCAATGCTTGATTGAAACGTAGATAAGTTTGTAACCCTTGTGCACGCAGCAATGCTGCCCCAATCACGGCCGTCAAGACGACCAGGCCTATAGTGGGCATAACCCCTATGAGGCCACCAACCTGTATCAATAGGTAGATTTCAACAATGGGGACAAGTAAGAAAATTGTAATCAGTATCGGGAAAATTCGCATTCGAACAGGTGTCATGGGTAGTCTCCTTATATAATGCCAATATGAGGATGTACCGCTGGAACTTCAATACCCAATCAAGCAAT
>JAHEKB010000245.1 GCA_024638525.1 Bacteroidota bacterium | reverse complement strand
GGAGATATATACATTTATGGTGAATTGAGCGATTGGAGCCTCAACCCTCGCTTCAAGATGACCTTTGATCCCATAAATGAGCTCTATACAGCAAGCGTTCTGCTCAAACAGAGTTATTACAACTATTTGTACGTATTGGAGAACGAAGAGGGAGAATTGGACTACAGTCTCACTGAGGGTTCACACTTTGAAACAGAGAACGACTATACCATTTTGGTTTATCACAAGAATGTGTTCTATGGCTATGATGAATTAATCGGTCTCAGTCAGAAGAATTCTGCCCTTTTAGAAGACTATTAGTACTGTTCTCTTAGCAAGTTTGCTTGTGAGCGAACGCGAGCTAATGCTTCTATTCTATATCAGTCCCAAGGTCTCAGATCGCAAACTTAGAATGGCCGTTGAGCAACAAGGCTCTTTGGATGATTTTATTCGCTGGCTGTATCAGCCAGACTCTAACCCTTTAATCACTTACCCCTTCAAAGCAGCACTTGAAAAGGGGCCTATAGATCAAGTCAAAAGGCTATTGGAATGCTGTGACAAAGAGCAGCTTAAATGCCTTCATTACTACCATCAGGATTATCCCTATCGATTAAAACAAATCCCTGATGCTCCAAACATTTTGTTTGTCAAAGGCAGTGGTGAGCTTTCTCCTCAGCGATCAATGGGTATTGTAGGAACACGTAAAATGACCAGATATGGCGCCGAAGTTCTAAGAGAAATGATTTCGGAACTGAGAACGATGAATGTACATGTTTTCAGTGGTTTGGCTTATGGGGTAGATATTGAAGCGCATAAGAATTGTTTATCACAAGAAATACCAACCTCGGCAGTTCTAGGACATGCCCTAGATCAAGATGTATTAAAGGGCAACCGTACACATGCCAAGGCATTGCAATCCAAGGGTAATTTAATATCGGAGTTTGTGCCTGGAACTACAACCCGCGCCATAAATTTCCCCATGAGAAACCGCATTTTAGCAGGATTAGTAGATCTGCTAATGGTTATTGAAAGTCCGATAAAAGGCGGATCGTTGATTACTGCCAAGCTTGCCAATCAGTACAATAGAGATGTGATGGCCGTTCCTGGGAATATCAATCAATTGTGTTCTCAAGGTTGTAATGCATTGATCCGAGATCATAAAGCACATATTTACAGCAACGTACAAGATATCTCGAGATTAATGGACTGGAAAACGGATGATGAACACACTCAACTGGAACTCTTTTCAGAACTCAATCCAAATGAACGGTCTTTATTGGATCTCATGGCTTATGATAATGTGCATCTGGATTGGCTGGCGGATCGATTGAATTGGCCCTTGCATCAACTCTCACTTGTATTACTTGAGTTAGAACTTAAAAATTTCATTTCTTCGCTGGGCGGTAAGCGCTATAGACGCAAATGAAACAAGAGCTGAAAAAATCAGATTACTATTACGAACTTCCTCAAGAGAAGATACCCAAGTATCCCCTGAAGGAAAGAGATGGTTCAAAACTATTAGTATATAAAAATGGGATTTCTCAAATCTCAGAATTTAGAGAATTGAATCTAGAGCTTGAAGAAGGAGATCTTTTGATCTTTAATAATGCCAAGGTAATTCCTGCTCGTATGCATTTCAAACGCAAGACCGGAGCGACCATAGAAATACTTCTGCTTCAACCGCAAGAGCCGCCCAATTATGAAGAGGTATTTTCTGCAAAGTCAAGTGTGGTATGGGAGTGCATTATTGGCAACAGCAAAAAATGGAAAGAGAACGAAATCATTCATCTAAAAGGAGATGATTTCAGCTTGAGTGCAGAGCTTCTGGATCGCCAGAATAAGCGTGTCCGTTTCAGCTGGGATATGGGATCGAACTTTCTAAGTATATTGGATAAAGTGGGACAGTTGCCCATACCTCCTTATCTTCAAAGAGACACCGAAGACAGTGATTACCTGCAGTATCAAACCATTTATGCTAGTAGAGAAGGAAGTGTTGCTGCTCCAACAGCAGGCTTACACTTCACTAATCCACTCATGGATCAGTTGGCTATTCAGGGTATAAAAGATACCGAGCTAACCCTGCATGTAGGGGCCGGTACATTTCTACCAGTAAAACACGAAAATGCACTGGAACATCCCATGCATAATGAAATATTTTCAATTGGGATAGAATCATTGATGCAGATAATAGATACAGAAAGACGAATATCCGTAGGTACTACCAGTCTACGAGTTTTGGAGAGTTTGTATTACTGCGGTTTGAGATTGCACAAAAGAGAACGGCCTCCCTTTTGCATACAAAAGTTAGAACCCTATGAAAGCGATCATTCACTTAGCTATGAAGAAAGCTTGCAGTTGATCGTAAATCATTTGAAGGCCAATGGTTTAGATGTATTTCATTCCTCTACTGAGATCATGATTCTTCCCGATTACAAAATAAAGAGCATCAAAGGACTCATAACCAACTTTCACTTGCCGGAGAGCACCTTGCTCATGCTGGTAGCTGCAGTAGTCGGTGAAAGCTGGAAGGCAATCTATCAAACTGCTCTGGACAATGACTTTCGCTTTCTCAGTTATGGTGATAGCAGTCTTTTGATGATTGAAGACTAAAGGTGGTATATTTTTCATTGAAAGATTACTTTTGCCCACCTTATGGGGAATTAGCTCAGTTGGCTAGAGCACTTGCATGGCATGCAAGGGGTCACCGGTTCGAATCCGGTATTCTCCACTTGATGATCCAAAGCCCTGACGCACAGCGTCAGGGCTTTTTCTCAGCACAGAATTGAGAGCATGCTCTCAATTCTGTGCTGAGAAAAAGCCCAGTTGTATGCCGCAGGCATGCAGGCTTTGGATTCCCTTCACGGCTTTACCGGATCAGGAGCGCAGCGAGTAATCCGTTTGGCTCCCAATTCTGTGCTATCGAAAAAGACCAGTTGTATGCCGCAGGCAGACAGGCTTTGGATCCACTCCATGTATTTACCGGATCACGAGCGAAGGCGAGTAATGCGGTATTCTCAAGCTAAATCATCCATATTCTCGAAGTGGAAGTTCTTCGCCTTGTGCTCAGCATCAATCACTTAGAACTGGTATTAAGCTTGAGATGGCACAATAATGATAATCTGGTCAAAAAGCTTAGTTTAGTGAAAATTTAACGGTTTTATTATTGTTATGGGGGATACAGCAACACAAATCTATT
>JAHEKB010000244.1 GCA_024638525.1 Bacteroidota bacterium | reverse complement strand
AGGAAACCACAATAGAGGATCCCCTGTGGAATTCCATATCATCCAGATCTTCTTGGTCCTCTATCAAATTCAATTCTTTAAAATCGAAAAGAGCATTGCCTTGACTTAACTCGTGTTGAGCTTCTTGGTTCAAATAAGCTTGAAATCTGTTGTGAATATTGGTACTGGCAAAAGCCAATGGACTATCTGCAAAAACCCGAATGGGTGGTATCTGTCCGCTTCTAAAAAGCTGATTCAAGGTAAAGAGTATGGCTTGAGTTCGTCCTACACTAAAAGCAGGGATAATCAGCTTACCTTCCTGTTTAACACAGGTGTTTTGGATGTGCTGTACTAGATCCTCTGCAGGTGTTCGTTGAACTTTATGCTCCCTATTACCATAAGTAGATTCACAAATTAGCACATCTAGATCTGACATGGCTGTGGGGTCAACTATGAGCTTAGCGCCGTAATTACCAAGATCCCCGCTGAATCCTATTTTTTTGGTCTTTTGGTCTTCATTTACTTCAAAACATACGCTTGCCGCACCCAGTATGTGACCTGCTGGATAAAAGGTCAATTTGATCCCTTCCTCTAGAATAAATTCTTGTTCAAACTCCAAAGTGAGTAGCTGACTCATCGCATCTGAAACGTCCTTGAATCCGTATATTTTGGACATGCCTTTGCGCTTCTTTCGCTCCATATTCTGAATGTTTACAGAGTCTGCCCACAGTTTGTCTAGCAAATAAGCAGTGGGTTCGGTACAGAAAACTTCACCTCTAAATCCTTGCTTTACCAAATTGGGTATGTTGCCGCTGTGATCTATATGTGCATGTGTTAAAACGACAGCATCGATAGATGTCGGTTCAAATGGAAAGCGGATATTAGGATCCCCATCATGCTTCTTTTCGTAGTCTAAACCACAGTCAATCAGCACTTTAAGTCCCGAATTGAATTCGAGTAAGTGCATGCTTCCCGTCACTTGTCTGGCTGCGCCCCAACAGATGTATCTCATCTCGATTTAGCGGGCAATAATAAGTTTTGTGTAGTGAATAAGCGCCTGCTGCTTTTCCATAACTTCTAAACGATAAAAACCGTTTGACAATCCATTCAAACTGAGAACAGTGCTCTGGCTCAGTTCGCCAATACCAACTACCTGACCTTGACTGTTAAACAAGCGGTAACTGCTGTGTAAAAAGTGTTGCGGCAGATGCACTTCATTTTTAGCGGGATTGGGATAAATCCCCAATGCTTGGGTAGGGAATTCTTCAGTCCCCAAACTCAATGTATTGCGAGCAAAGTACATGCTCGCGGCCAATGCTACTCGAATCACTTGCTCTGTAGCATTTACATCCATATTGGCTACTACATCATTTTCACTGTGGTAAAAGGGATAATTGCTTTCTTGATACAGCCCTGTTATAATGTATCCGCTATCTTGAAAGGGAATATAATCCGAAGAATATGCCTGAGCAATAACGGGTTCCAAAAAGCTGTAATTCCTTGTCAGTTGAGCCAGAGTGTCCGTTACTAAGGCTGACTGGGTATTATTGGAAGAAGGATTCATATGTTCATCCCGTTCGCAGGTGATCTTGCTGTTGTCTGCGGCTTTGCTGCCGCCCAATTGATCAAGATTGAGCACCAACTGAAGTTCATCGCCCTTATCCAGGCTATTGGCCACATAGTGCGTGCTGCCAACTAATCCGCTTTCTTCAGCGGAGAAATGAACTATCCTGACTCCAATTTCACAATCTATGTCTTTCATGATCTTGGCAATTTGCATGCAGGCCACTACCCCACTCCCATTGTCGTTTGCTCCCGGGGAATTGTTATACGAATCATAATGAGCGGACAAAATGATCCATTTTCCCGGCTGCAAGCCTGCTTTTTCAACGATGATGTTCTGCAGGTCAAGACTACTGTACTTAAAGCTATCCAACTGCGCTTCATAACCAAAACTCGCATACTTAGCCATGATCCAATCTCTGGCCTTATTCAATTCAGAGCTTCCTACGCTTTTATAGCCCAATTGCTCGTATTCCACCAACCATTCAGAGACGGAATCAATTTTTTCCATTTGTTGGCCTATGCTATAGTCGAAGCTTTGAGCAATGGAACTGAAAGGATGCAGCAATATCAGGAAAACAAATACTCTCGACATTGGTCCAAAGTTAATTGTATCTTAAGCTGCAATATGGATTCAGGTGGCAATAGTTGTGCAATTTTCTCCGGCCATTCTATGAAGCATGGAACAGCTTGATCGATGTAATCCCAAAGTCCAATGTCTTCCACCTCCTCTGCGGATTCCACCCGATATAGATCAAAATGGTGGATGACCTCGCCTGCTTTCTCATAGCTGTTAACCAGTGAGAAGGTCGGGCTATCAGCTTCTGTCCCCAGCTTTGCATTTACAAATGCTTTAACCAAATGAGTCTTACCCGCTCCTAGATCACCATAGAGTAGTACAATGTGTTTATCCTGAGATAGTTCGCGGTCAATGTGATCCAAGACCGGCTGTATCGACTCGCCTTGACAAATCTTGTACATGTCAATTTTTAGGTTCCAAATAAATCAAAGGAACAATCATTTCTTCCATGGAGATACCCCCGTGCTGAAAGGTGTCCTTATAGTACTTAGCATAGTGGTTTAAGTTATTGGGATAGACGAAGAAGTCATTCTCTTGAGCGAAGATGAACACACTACTCATGTGTTGGGTGGGCAAATGCGCATCCTTGGGTTTCTTGACCTCATAGACATCTTTTGCCGTATAGCTTAGTTTCTTACCTGTCTTATACCGCAGATTAGTTGTGGTGTCTTTTTCACCGACCACCTTTACGGTTCTGTCAACCTTTACTGAACCGTGATCTGTGGTAATGACCAAGGGTATACCTTTTGAACTCAAGAACTGTATTGCTTCAAAAAGTGGAGAATGCTGAAACCAGCTCTGTGTGAGCTTTCTGTATGCAGATTCATCTTCTGCCAATTCTCTAAATACCCTATTGTCTGTTCTGGCGTGCGATAAGGTATCGATGAAGTTGTAGACTATGAAAACCAATTCTTCATTGATCAAGTTTGGAAGCTGGTCTACCATAGCTTTGGCATTATTCAAATTGGTGACCTTGATGTATTTGGCTTCGTAATTGGCCCGCAGACGCTGCAATTGATCATTGAGAAAGAAATGCTCGTGCAGGTTCTTTCCGCCCTCATCTTCATCAT
>JAHEKB010000243.1 GCA_024638525.1 Bacteroidota bacterium | reverse complement strand
AATGCTAAGACCATTATCAAATTTTGTCGTATAGAATTCAGGGACTTGAACCACTTTACCTGTGGGAATTACTGGTTTTACAGATCTATCGAAATTATCCGTAGGCGGATTATAGGTCAACCCTTCATACTGTCTGTCTGTCTTTTTAGGCTCATTGGCATGCGGATTAATGCTTTTGGGGCTGTCGTCGTCGCCTTGCTTGGGTTCTTCACGCTCTACTCTGATGATCACCGCTTTCTTATTCCTGATGTATTTATTGTAAACCCTGACAACATCTTCTTTTGTAACCGAGCTATATCTGTCAATCTCATCTTGAAGGTTGTATCCATTGCCTTTCATGAGGTCAAAATGAGATAGGGCTTCTGCTTTGGATTGTACACTATTCATTCTGTTGTATGAATTACGAATCACTTGAATTTTGACAACTTGGAGATCTTCATCCGTCACCCCTCTGCTTTCAAATTCTGCCAGAGAAGCTCTGATCTTATCTTCCGTTTCTTTAAAATCCATTCCTCCGTACAAAGGAGAATTGGTTACCACTTGGATAGACATGAAACCGCTAAGTTCTAAAGCACTGTGACCAGCACTGGCCTGAACTGCTTCTTCTGTTTTGACAAAGTTTTTGTAGAGAATAGAGTTATTGCTCCCTCCTAAGATTTCGGCTAATATATCCAAAGCCGCTTCGTCCTTGTGAAATTCTGGAACGGTAGGGAATGCAAAAGACGTCAATGGAAGATATATATTGTCGAAGGTGGTAACATAGTAATCCGCGGCCAGTATTGGTCTTTTAGGATACATATCCCTCACATCTGGACATTTAGCTATGGTACCAAAGTACTTCTCTACCCATTGTTTCACCTGCTCGGGATTGACATCGCCTGAAACAACAACTGTGGCGTTGTTAGGACCATACCATCTCAAAAAGAAATTTCTCAGGTCGTCAAAGCTCGCAGCATCCAAATCATCCACAAATCCAATGGGGGTCCATTCATACGGATGATTGGCGTATAGGCTCTTGAATAGGATTTCGCTAACCATTCCATAGGGTTGGTTGTCATATCTCTGGCGCTTTTCGTTTTTAACCGCATCGCGTTGATTCTCAAATTTCTCTTGTGTAAAACCATCTAAGTGAGTTCCCATGCGGTCTGCTTCTAGCCAAAGGAGGGTCTCGGTCATATTTGATGGTGCAGTATTGATATATACCGTCTTATCAAAAGCCGTATATGCATTATTGGTACCCCCTGATTCACTGATGATTCTGAAATGTTCCTCATCATCAACGTTCCTAGATCCCTGAAACATCATGTGCTCGAAAAAGTGGGCGAAACCAGAATTCCTAACGCTTTCTCGCGCTGATCCGACATGGTAGGCAACTTGCACATGCACCAGCGGATCGGAATGATCCTCATGGATGATCAGCGTTAGATCATTGGAGTTCATGCTATACTTTTCATAGGGAATCAAGACTTGGCCTTCTTCCGCTTCTACTTTCTCAACCAATTCAAACTGGGCATAAGAAGTGCTGAGAATCGATGTTAACATCATTAAAAGTGTTATTGTTTTTTTCATGTGAAAAATTGAACGGCGAAAATGGCTAAAACCGATTAAAAGTCCATGACCAATCGATAAATGGTCTTAAGCTATAGACCTAAAATTACTCTTTGGTTATCCAAACGGGTCTGTAACCTCTAGTCATGACGTGTTGCATGAATTGAACCGCTTTGTCGTAATCCGTGCCTGCATAAACGGCAACTCTATAAAAGCCTGAGGGTTGAAGTAACATATGTCCATTTCCAAATTCTTTAGTGAGTATGGATTTCAATTTCTTGGCATCCGATGTTTCCTTGAGCGACTTGACCACAATATAGTAGCCCTCACCATCAGTGGCGTCGACAGAAAAGCTAGGCGTGGGTTCATAGACAGGGTCTGCATTAGTCGAATCCTGATCCCCTTGATTCGGGGGCTCATCTGGATCTCTTGGGTCTGGAATATAAGTTGCAATGGATCCGCAATTGATGAGGCTATCCTCTAGAGAAGAAATCTTGGAATAGCTCTTATCTAGTTCTTGCTGCAAATCAGCATTGCTTTGAGCGAGACTGTCCATTGCAAGGTTTAAAAGGGCCATTTCTTGCAATAATTCTTGTGTCTTCTCAGAAAAACCCTCTGGATTGGTCACATCTGGACAACCATCATTTATGGCAAGACCATAGACATCTGGACATTTATCCAAATCGTCGGCTATACCGTCAAAATCAGAATCGAATGTTTTATCCTTTCTGTTTCGTTCATACAAAGGGCCCAAGCTTTGAATTATTCCCATTCTGTAGCGAAGGTGAGTGTTAAACGTGCCTGCCAACTGTTGATCCAGTGCAGTCTGCAATTGAATATGTGTCCTTGGATTCAATTCAATATTGAAACCAAGAATGTATTGATTGTGCATTAGGTATGGATCAATAGACCTTTGCTTCAAGGTTTTAATGTATTCTATCCGATAGCCAAAACCCAGATATGGTGCAACTTTGGCATCCTGACTCAAGAATCTATCGTTATTGGTGAAATAGAGCAAGGATATATCCAGCCCAATGGTGTAGGCCTTCTTGACATATGAATCCTTGAGATTCTGATTCAATATGAAACCATTGCTCAGGCCTGAGTTTAGAGCCCAACTTGGATTTATTATGTATTGATATCCCAAACGGGTTGCATGGGACAAAGAACTGTCAAATACGAAAATTTTCTTGTTCAATAACTCTACATTGTAATCTGTAAATACTTGATACAAACCAATGCTGTGCTTTCTGCTCTGATCTTGAGCAAGAGCTAATCCACAGAACATCATTGTGAAGTAGAGTAGAGTGTATCTTAGGGCTTTCACTTGAAACAGGGACAAAGATATAACGGAATCCTTGCGTATTTCCCCATTTATGTCACATCTTATGAGCTGTGTATATTATGATGTTCACCCCTATATCTGAGGAAATAAAGCTACTAGATCAATCACCGAAGAACATTGCGAATGTTATAGGTGAATTTTTAAGAATTCCATTTCTCCGAATTTTACCAAATGCTATATTTGCACACCAAATTACGGTGGTTGTAGCTCAGTTGGTTAGAGCATCGGTTTGTGGTGCCGAGGGTCGTGGGTTCGAGTCCCATCATCCACCCGATAAAGCCAGGTCGGAGGACTTGGCTTTTTTTTTTGTAAAACTTCTGTG
>JAHEKB010000242.1 GCA_024638525.1 Bacteroidota bacterium | reverse complement strand
TGTTAGTTTAGTTTCTTTTTTACTAGTGCTCTTTCCCTCAAGCATGTTTCTTTCATTTTCAATCCTTGACAGAATCTCAAACGCATCGAATATAGCCAGCTTCTTTGTGGCTGCTGCATTTTTCAACCTGTCTGCTGCAAGCTCAGGAGATAGGTCATCAAAATCTTTCTTGATAATACCTTCCTGTGCAACTTTAATTAGTTCCTTTACAGCCATTTCACCGGCTTTTATAATATCTTCCTTAAGCTTTTTAACTTCCATATACAACAGCTATATCATTAACTTTCATTCTATATAAAAGCTCTCCATCAACATTAAACTCATATTCGCTATGTGGGGTAAAAGATATTGTATCTCCTTCACAAACGCCTATGTCTTCTAATTTTTTGTTGTTATGCTTAAGCTTTCCAATAAGAGGATGATACTTACTCATAAGAAACATGTCATCTCCGTTATTCTCTATAGGAGAAACAAAACAGTAATCACCAACAGTATTCCATTTGTCTCCATCATGGTACATATAAAATTGGTTTTGCTCCAGAAAAAATGTGTTATCTTTTAAGAAGCTAAATCCGCTTCTCTCTTTCCCTTGCATGTCATAGTATATTTTAAATACATTGTGATGAACAACAAGTATATCTCCTGGAGCTATATCGCCATTGTATCCTGAGGGACACTCAATAACTTTTGCGTATCTGTTTGATGCTTTGTGGTCTTCCTGTGAAGTGCTTGTAATAAAATCAATGTCGCCTATCTTCTTCACATTATCATACCGTCTGCCGCCAACAGGCTCAACAATAAAATAAAATGGTGACTTCATTCAAAATTTATATTGTATTCTATAGAAATAGGCATGCTGGAGTTAAACTCTTTCCAAAGAAGAATCTCATCTTTTTTATCAATCCAAACCTGAAAGCTACTCTTTTCCTTATCATACCGAATAAGGTGTATTGTGTGTGAGTCATTAAGGATGTTTTGTCCAACAATATAGTGCATAGCCCCCGACTTATAATCAGGACCGACTGATATTTTTCTTATGTCCATTTTTATTTAATTTAATTTTTAATTTTATTCTTACTAAGCATTAGCTATCACCCACCACTCTGTACCGTCTGACCAAATCATAGTTGCTTGATACGTACCTGTAAGTGTTACTCCAGCAGTTAAACCATTTATAGTCTCAGTACCGCCGTTCCCTGTTATCTGCGCAGTTGCTGTTGCTGGGAATGAGCTATCCGTTATAAATCGTATTGTTTTATTAGTAAAGTTACTAGCTAAGGGTAATCTTAAAATAGCATTACCAGTAGTTCCAGTCCAAGATATTTTTACTATTTTTTCTTCCTGAGAAGAAAGGTTTGTTATACTTCCTGCTGTCACTGGTCTAGTGCCTGGTAGTAATAATTGAGAATTAAAGCTTGCGCTAGCAATGGGTACTTCAGTAACATTACTTGCATTGCCAACCACTAAAACATTTGCAAAAGGAGTACTGGTTGCGGGAAAGTTTGCAGGTGTTTGGCCATATTTTCCAAGCTTTAATTGACTTGTGTTTTTTACCTCAAGAGCATTTATTCTGTTGGCATTACTAAAGCCAGCCCCTACTATAAGTTTGCTGTTGTTGTTGCCAGCATTATATCTACCAAGAACAACTTGATTAGCACCTTCTACCTCAAGATTAGAACCTAAAGCCATACCAGCGGAGCCCACAGATGTTATGGTGTTATTAAATCCACCTATAATAGCAGCATTTTCAGCCGATGCGTCTATAGTGTTTGATTTACCCGCTAAAACAACGGATTGCTCAGCATTAGCAAAGTTGTCTATACCTCCTATTGCGGCTGAGTATTTACCATTTGCACGTATTTGACTTCCAATACCAGCGTCACCTTGGTCATAAGAACCTATGGCTACAGCGTAACTATTTGCAAAATTAGATGAAACTATCTCTGAAGAACCTATAGATATAGAGCTTTTTACGGCATTACCCTGATTAGCTGAATTACCTATGGCTATATTATAACCAGTGGAATTAATTTGACGACCCGCGCCATTGCCTATAAATATATCATTTAAGACATTTCCTTGTGTTTGTTCGCCAGCCTGAAATCCTATTAATACAGAGTAATCAAAATTAGTTGCATTAGAGTTAATGCATGCATTTTCCCCTATTATTACAGAACTTTGAACGCTTGCTGGCGTTATACCTTTGCCCGCCCATTTTCCAAGCATTATAGAGTCTTCAACCGAGGTAGCTGCTTCGAATGCTGTATGACCAATAGCTACGTTATTCGCACCGTTTAATAAGGAGCCTAATGTGTTAAATCCTAATGATATATTGTTAAGAGACTGCGCTCTAGTTCCAGTTAAACTGGCTAAAGAGTTTTTACCAATAGCAATGTTATTAGCTCCACTAACGTTATCTAGCAATGTATTTGCTCCTATAGCTACGTTGTTAGTACCAGACTCTAAATTTTGTAAAGATTGATAACCTATGGCCACGTTTTCAGCTTCAACAAACACTCCTCCTGAATCTAAACCTTGTGTAAAATTTTCAAGTGCCAATTCTCCAATACCAACGTTATATGCGTTTAAACCCGTGGTTTGTAAACCAACATTATCTCCTATATAAATAGATTTAAACGTAGATGATTGTTCGATTAAACCGCTTATAATAACACCAACGCCTGATGATTGCTGTGTTATCGCTGAATCAGACAAAACGCTGTTGGGTCCGTCTGACCAAAGTGGCAACGTGTTTGTAGTCCCTGTTCCTGTGACTTGACCAGTGTTCTGCGCATCAACATAAGATTTTGACGCAGCATCTGTATTAGCCAAAGGTGTTTCTGGTATTGTTACTTGACTTGAAAAATTAGCAGCTCCTGCCACATTAAGAGTTGTTGTGCTTTCATCTAAAGTAACAAAAGATGATTCAATAGTATTTCCGGTTGAACCAACAAATATTTTACCGGGTGATAAGTTAGGCACATCATTAGTCCTTCCAATAGTTGAAACTTCAACAGAACCGTTATTTGCATTGGAGCGAGCTATAGTACCTACATTTTGTATGAGATTACTCCCCGTTGGTTTTGTTGTTGTTAACCCACCTCCAGGCGCTACATAAAGAGTTTGCCCTACAGCTCCTAAAATAGCTGTGTTTAAATCGTTTAAATCTCCAGAAGATATAACATAACCAGTTGAGTTTAAATCATAGTCATCGTCAGCT
>JAHEKB010000241.1 GCA_024638525.1 Bacteroidota bacterium | reverse complement strand
CACGATTAAAAATTTCAAATGAGTTCAAGTATAAAATTTAGCCCGCTTCAGCGCTTTTGGCTGTTGTTAAAGCCCGATGCAAAAGACATCCGCAATGTCTACTTCTATGCAGTGGTGAATGGACTTATAAGTCTATCACTTCCCCTTGGAATTCAGGCAATTGTGAATTTAATTCAAGGGGGTCAAATAAATTCATCATGGGTCTTGCTTGTCATACTGGTTGTTGCAGGTGTGGGCTTTAGCGGACTATTGCAGATCTACCAAATGAGAATTACGGAAACCATTCAACAGCGGATTTTCACAAGAGCGGCTTTCGAATTCGCCTATAGGATTCCGCGAATCAAACTGGAAGAGCTTTATAGATTCTATGCACCCGAATTGATGAATAGATTCTTCGATACTATTTCCGTTCAGAAGGGTCTTTCAAAACTGCTGATAGACGTATCAGCTGCTAGTCTACAGGTGCTATTTGGATTAATTCTTTTGGCATTTTATCACCCCTTCTTTATTGTGTTTGGATTGATCTTGGTACTGCTTATCATAGCGATATTCAGTTTCACTGCTAGGAGAGGCTTGAGCACTAGTTTGAGCGAGTCTAATGAAAAGTATAAGGTGGCATACTGGTTAGAAGAGCTTGCCAGAACAGCTAACACCTTCAAACTATCAGGTTCCAATAGATTGCAAATGGAAAGAACAGATAGACACGTTCTGGGTTATATCGATGCTAGAAGAAGCCACTTTAAGGTATTGATTCAGCAGTTCTCACTGCTTGTGCTTTTCAAAGTCGTTGTTGCGACGGGATTGCTTGCCATTGGCGGGATTCTCGTAATGGAGCAACATATGAATATTGGTCAGTTCATCGCAGCTGAGATCATCATTTTGTTGATCATGGCATCGGTTGAAAAGCTAATTGTAGGGCTTGAGACAATTTATGATGTACTCACTTCTCTGGAAAAGATTGGACAAGTAACGGATCTGGATTTGGATCCTGAAGGTAAGCAGACGTTTTACGACATTCAGAACTACTCTGGCTTGAACATTGAGCTAGATGGGGTTTCATTTAAATATCCGGGTGGAGATAAATGGGTATTAAACAAAATTGACCTCAAGCTGAATGCGGGTGATAGAACGATAATCACTGGAGTCAATGGCTCAGGCAAAAGCACATTATTACAAGTGGTCTGTGGTATGTACGATATAAACCAGGGTTCCCTTAGCTATAATGATGTTCCCTTTGTGAACCTAAACAGGCAAGAACTCGCCAAAGAAATTGGCAATGTTCTTAGTCAAGAAGAGTTGTTTGAAGGGACCCTTGCAGACAATATATCAATGGGAATCGAAGGTGTTTCATTTGAGCATATAAAGTGGGCTGCTTCGGTAGTAGGCCTTACGGACTACATAAAATCTTCACCTGAAGGTTATGCCACAGAACTCAAACCACTGGGTAAACAGTTGGCGAGAAGCATCGTACAAAAGATATTACTGGCCCGGAGTATTGTTCATAAACCAAGATTACTGGTTCTGGAGAATGCCTTGGAAGGCATTGATGATGCGGAAAGGATTTCCATCATCGACTTTTTGGTAGACGAGAAGAATCCTTGGACCTTAATTGCAGTAAGTCAGGATCCTTATTTCAGATCCAAAGTGGACTATTGCTTAGAAATGCAAAACGGAGTCGTAAATAAAAGGAACTAAAAGCCATGTTGAATATTTCATCCAATACCATCAGAAACAAGGTCAACGAGCTGAGTTATAGGTCTTTTAATAAGGTCAACGGTCAATCTTTTGGCAGAACATTCAAACGCTTGCTTTGGCTGATGCTGATATTCCTGATCATATTTTCGTTCTTGCCCTGGACCCAAAATATTAGAGCAAGAGGATTGGTCACCACATTGATGCCAGACCAAAGACCTCAAACTATCCATAGTGTAATTGCAGGTAGGGTTGATCAATGGTTCGTCAAAGAGGGGGACTTTGTAAAAAAGGGAGATACCATCGTGTATATCAGTGAAGTTAAAGATGATTATTTCGATCCCAATTTATTAGAGAGAACACAAGAGCAATTAAACGCAAAAAAGCTTGCTTCAAGCAGTTATAAGGACAAGAGCAATGCGCTTGAAAACCAAATTCAGGCGCTAGACCGAGTACGAGTACTTAAATCTCAACAGGCTAAGAACAGTCTACGCCAAGCTCAATTGAGGGTTGTTAGTGACAGCATGGATTGGGAAGCAACCAAGATCGCTTATCAGGTCTCTAAAGACCGACTGCTTAGAATGGAGAGCTTGTATAAGGAAGGGCTGAAATCGCTCACAGACTTGGAAAGCCGGAAATTGAAAGTTCAAGAGAGCAAGAATAAAATGATCTCAGCGGAGAACAGCTTGCTTGAAAGCCGAAACAAGGTAATCAATGCGCAGGTTGAGTTATTGTCCATATCTAACCAGTATCAGGATGAAATTGCCAAAAGCAAAAGCGAGCGATATTCCGCATTGTCCAATAAATTCTCTGCAGATGCAGATGTCAGTAAAATGCAGAATCAATATCAGAACTATTCAATTAGAAACGGCTTGTATTTTGTAACTGCTCCTCAAGACGGATATATAACCAAAGCGATTCAACAAGGTTTGGGTCAAACCATTAAGGAAGGAGACCCCTTGGTGAGTATTATGCCAGCTTCTCATCAGTTGGCTGTTGAAATGTATGTCAAGCCCATTGACCTACCTCTATTGGAAAAAGGTAAACACGTCAGAATTCAATTTGACGGTTGGCCTGCGGTTGTTTTCTCTGGATGGCCCAATACAAGTTATGGGACATATGGAGGCGAGGTCTTTGCCATAGACAATTTTGCCAGCGACAATGGCCTTTACAGGGTCTTAGTGGCTCAAGACCAAGATGATCATGAATGGCCAGATAAACTCAGGGTAGGAGCAGGAACAAACAATATGGTGCTTCTAAAGGATGTGCCAATATGGTATGAATTCTGGCGACAAATCAATGGATTCCCACCAGATTACTATTCAAACACGGCTAAGAAGTGAAAAGATTAATCATTGGCATATTGATTTCCGTTTTTGGCTTGGGTCAGACTCTTGCTCAAGAAGTAAATATTCTGAGTTATGAGGACTTCCTCAATCAGGTAGCCAATCAGCACCCTATGGCCAAGGCTGCAGATCTTATGATCGAGAAGGGAGAGGCTGGCTTGTTGATTGCAAGAGGGAAATTTGATCCCAGT
>JAHEKB010000240.1 GCA_024638525.1 Bacteroidota bacterium | reverse complement strand
AAGTTAAACAACATAAAATAGAAAGCGGTATTATTCCGCTAAATCATAAATAGGGATGATTACAGAAAGTTCAAGAGCAGAAAAACTGTTTTTTTCTACCGATTAATTAGGTTTTTTCTTATAGTTTGATAGGCTTACAAAAGCAAGTTCTCAACCGATAAATAAGCTTCTTTGAAGTATACAATTATTTGCTCTTCATAATCTCGCATAGTGCACCTCACATAAAAAAGTTAAAGTTACCGATTTAATCAATATCAAAGCATCGATATGGCTTCATCCTGGTTTAATATTTCAGTCACTTTTCTAATTTTTATTAGTTACCTTCTAGGATTATATAGTGCCTATCATGCAATCATGCATTCACGCACATCGCAAGGGTCTACTGCATGGGCAGTAAGTTTATTAACGATTCCTTATCTTACATTGCCGTTTTATTGGACATTTGGTCGTGTGAAATATTATGACTATGGAGAATACTTACAGGATTTTGAGAGAGAACTTATGGCGTTAGTGCCAAAAGCGATTTATGAAAAGCTTATTATGCCAATGGAACGATTTAGTAATGAAAATGGAACTTACACAAATAAAGGTGAGATAGCTGTACTAGAAAAATTAGCAAAGAATTCTTTTTCATCTGGAAATCACATAAAGCTATTGATAGATGGAAAGAAAACATATGATTCAATACTTACTGCAATTCATAATGCAAATGAATATATTCTGGCACAGTATTACGAAATTAATGATGATGTAATTGGTAATAGATTTAAAAACGCATTGCTTGATGCAGTTAATCGTGGAGTTAATGTTTATCTCCAATATGATGAACTAGGAAGTTATGACTTGCCTGATGAGTATTTGGAAGAACTAAATAATGCAGGTATAAATGTTTCACGATTCAGTGGTAGTGGTAAAGGTTGGATAAGGCGACTTCGACTAAATTTTCGTAACCATCGTAAAATCGTAGTAATCGATGGCAAAACAAGCTTTATGGGTGGACTCAATATCGGTGATGAATACTTGGGCTGGGATAATGATTTTGGTCCATGGCGTGACACACACTTAGAGATTAAAGGACCTGCTACCTACTCTTTACAAGTGTCTTTCTTACGTGACTGGTATTTTGGTACAGAAGAATTACCAAGCACTAAGTGGAAAATGCATACTCATAATGCAGACCAAAGTGCCTTAATCTTAACTACAGGCCCTGTGGAGGAACTGGAAAACTGTGGGCTCATGTTCACACATTGCGTATCCAGCGCAAAAGATAAGGTTTGGGTTGCGACACCCTACTTTGTTCCTGATGAGCGTGTGCTTTCCGCATTACAACTTGCAGCTCTTAAAGGCTTAGATGTTCGAATCATGATGCCGTGTAAAACGGATAATATATTATTCAAGTTTGCACCCTATGCATACTTAAAGGATTTGCTAGATGCTGGGGCTAAAGTTTATTTATACGAAAAAGGATTCATGCATCAAAAAGTATTACTCATTGATAATAAATACTCCATAATTGGCACTGCAAATATGGACAATCGTTCTTTCTATCTTAATTTCGAGACCGTTGCAGTTGTAAATGACCAAAATTTTTGTAGCCAAACAGAAGAAATGATTGTAGAAGATTTCAAAAACGCAAGCATCCTTACTGAAGAGGATATATATAGCCATCCCTGGTGGTTTATATTCCTAACAAGACTAACCCGCCTTCTTTCTCCTATTCTCTAAACAAGGGGAATAAACATAGTTGCCCTCGAGCTTAAACAAGACCGTACGCTAAGAGCGGATCTGCAACCTTTTTGAAGCCAGCTATATTTGCACCATCAACATAATTTATTATTTCACTATTATCGCTATACTCTACACAACGCGAATGGATATCTTTCATAATTTTTTGTAAGCGCTCATCGACCTCCTCATGTGACCAGCTCAAGCGCATTTCATTTTGACTCAACTCAAGACCACTCACTGCTACACCCCCAGCATTTGCAGCTTTACCAGGGGCATGTAATATTTTATTTTTATTGAATATATGCGTGGCAATTGTAGTTACTGGCATATTGGCTCCTTCGCAGATTGCAAGAACATTATTGCTACACAATAACTGTGCTTCTTTTTCATCAATTTCATTTTGAGTTGCACAGGGCATCGCAATATCACACTTCACTCCCCACGGAGATTTGCCTTTGTGGAAAGTAATGCTTTTGTATTTCTTTGCCATTTCTGAGATTCGTCCACGTTTTTTCTCTTTTAATTCATGTGCAAAATTTAACATTCCTTCGGTCATACCTGATTTAGCTTCTATAAAACCATCTGAATCGCTTAATGTGAGGACTTTTGCCCCTTTATCTATAGCTTTTTCAGCTGCAAATCGTGCAACATTTCCACTCCCACTGATAACGATTTTCTTACCAACAATATCTTCATTATGCTTACTAAGCATTTCTTCAAGAAAATAAACACAGCCATAACCTGTTGCTTCATTTCGGACAGCGCTACCACCAAATGAACTTCCTTTACCTGTTAGAACACCTGTCCAACGATTTTCAACACGCATATATTGACCAAATAAATAGCTTATTTCTCGTGTACCCACACCAATATCTCCTGCTGGAATATCAACATCTTCACCAATATGTCTGTGTAATTCTGTCATGAAAGAATGGCAGAAGCGCATCACCTCACGGTCACTTTTGCCTTTTGGATTAAAATTAGATCCACCCTTTGCTCCACCCATTGGTAAACCAGTAAGACTATTTTTAAATATTTGTTCAAAACCTAAGAATTTTAAAACGCTTTGATCAACAGTAGGGTGAAATCTCAAGCCGCCCTTATAAGGACCAAGTGCATTGTTAAATTGTACTCGCCACCCACGATTTGCTCGTATCTCTCTATTATCAGTTTCCCAGGTGACACGAAAAATAACAATACGATCTGGCTCCGTGAGCCTTTCTAAAATTTGAGCATCACGATAATCGTCATGCGCTAGATACCAGGGCATTATCGATTCGGCAACTTCCTCTACTGCTTGATGGAACTCATATTCACCTGGATTACGCTTTTTTAACCCATGCATAAATGATTTTAGCTCTTTTCTTATTTTAGACATGACTAGTTCTTATGTTGTAATTGTGTCGAGAGTTTACGTTTGATATTTTCTGCCCATTTTTTGCCATCAACACCTCCCCATAATAGCCAAGCTGTATAACCAGTGGAGGGATCTGACTCTTTTC
>JAHEKB010000239.1 GCA_024638525.1 Bacteroidota bacterium | reverse complement strand
CCCATACCCAAATCCAATGGATCATTGAGCAGTAATCAAGTGGCAACGGTAAAGCAAGCCATTTCCAATTCTGGATTGAGTGTTTCTGAAATGGTTTCAACAGCATGGGCATCTGCTTCTACTTATCGAGGTTCGGACATGCGGGGCGGCGCCAATGGAGCCCGTTTAAGACTTGCACCCCAAAAGAATTGGTCTGTAAACAAGCCAAACCAACTTGCCAATGTCTTAAGTAAACTCGAAAGCATTCAGTCTGCTCATGACTATATTTCCTTGGCTGATATCATTGTACTCACAGGTTGTGTCGGTATAGAGAAAGCAGCAGCAGAGGCCGGGCACCAAATTGAGGTTCCATTCACTTCCGGTAGAACGGACGCAAGCCAGGAACAAACCGATGTGGAATCCTTTGAAGCGCTGAGACCCAAAGCAGATGGGTTTAGAAACTATCAAGGCAAAAACATGCACGTTTCTGCAGAAGAGATGCTCGTAGATCAATCACAGCTCCTGGGTTTAACTCCTCCAGAAATGACGGTTCTCTTAGGTGGAATGCGAGCTATAGGTACCAATTGGGATGATTCCAATCACGGTGTATTTACCCAAAGAGTTGGAAGTTTAAATAATGATTTCTTTAAGAACGTGCTTGATTTAAACCTCAGCTGGTCAGCTACTTCAGCCTCAGAAGACTTGTTTGAAGGAAAGGATAGAAAAACCGGAGTAGTTAAATGGACCGGTACTAGAGCTGATTTGATTTTTGGATCCAACTCTGAATTAAGAGCAATCTCTGAAGTATATGCCGCCTCAGATGCAGAAGAAAAATTTGTCCTTGATTTTGTATCTGCATGGAATAAAGTAATGAATGCAGATCGCTTTGATCTAAAATAAGAATTAGACAGGTGTGGTGGTCGTTGACCGCTACACCTTTTTAAAATCCAATTGCAGAAAATCCTTACTGGCTTCCATCTGAACCAATTCTACCTTGGCCATTCCCAAGATCTTTCTAGATGCGATAAAGGCAGGAACGTCCATGTATTTGTCTGAGAGGTAAACCACCTTTTTTATACCCGATTGAATGATGGACTTTGCACATTCATTGCAAGGGAACAATGCCACATATATGGTACAGTTTTTCAAACTTTCTTTGGTGGCATTGAGAATGGCATTGAGCTCAGCATGACATACATATGCGTATTTGGTGTCCAGAAAATCTCCTTCTCTAGACCAGGGGAAATCCTCATCATCTATACCCCTTGGTGCCCCATTGTATCCGGTAGCGATGATTTTTTTCTCCTCATCAATAATACAGGCACCGACTTGTGTCGATGGATCTTTACTCCTTTTGCCAGAAAGCAGAGATACACCCATGAAATACTCGTCCCAAGAAATATAATCTTCTCTTTTACTGACATTCTTGCTCTTGTCTTCTATTTCTGCCAAAACTTTGTCTATTTGAGTGAATAGTTCATCAAGTGAACCGTCGTTGGTGAATTTATAATCGGCCAACTCTATGCATCTGCGCAAATTGCCTTTGGTCGGGTCAGTATTGGTCCATTCCCTTTCTTCATTGGCAACAAAGGTCTCGTAGCTTACACTGTCTGTTGCACTCGCCCTACCAATGGCTCGGTCATATCTGATTTTGGAATCGGCATCAATGGCAAAAAGGTAAAAACTTCCCTTGGCATTCAGTGCGTTAACCTCCCCTTCTGTTCTGATGCTTTCTATGATCACATCCCCCCCAACTTCACGCGCCTTAGTGTACAATTCTTCTGCAATGAAACTTGGCGAGTTCTCTTCCCTCAACTCATTGGCTACGGATACCATAGAGTCTCTGTTCACTGGCATCCCTCTCTCCTCAATAATCTCCGTTAAATAGGAGCGTACGGAGAAATGCTGGAAGCCTTTGGTCTCCAAATATTCAACGATGGCTCCTTTTCCCGCCGCCAGTGTTCCAGTAATTCCTATTATCATGATGTCCTTTGTGCTATCTGTAATGATTATTTAATAGGTGCGTCAAACATCTATAAAATCAGGCATATTTTTACCTAAATTTCAAGGAAGAAACGCACAGTTTATCTTCTAATTTAAAAGCGATAGCTTAGACTAACTCCAAGTATCGGCCAGCATTGTTCACAAGGAATTTGAATCATGGGCTTGAAAATGAAAAGAATCAACAACATATATTTTCATGTCAATATCCAATCGAAGGAGATATGTTTAAATATGATCCATTTTCATAAATATTATTGGCACGATCTAAGCAATCCAAATCAATGAGGGCAATGACTAATTTGACTCCGTATTCAAGAGGGTGAGGAGCTTTTCATGCAAATCTGGAATGGAGTCGCTTTAGAAGAAGAAATGAGGAGGTTTCAAAAATGGGTTGATTAAGAAATTAGTAGTTTTACAAGCTGATTAACTGGATGATAACCCTCAAAGGATTAGATGGAATTTGGAGTATTTGAAATACTGACCTTGCTTGGGTCTTTAGGCCTATTTCTTTACGGCATGCAAACCATGAGCGATTCACTTATGGCCGTTGCCGGCGATGGAATGAGAAAGATTCTAGCTTCCATGACAAAAAACCGGGTTTTTGCCGTGTTCACTGGTTTCTTAGTCACCACCGTAATTCAATCATCTTCTGCCACTACACTGATGGTGGTGAGCTTTGTCAATGCATCTTTACTTACTCTAACTGAATCCATAGGTGTGATTATGGGCGCTAATATTGGTACGACCGTTACTGCATGGATAATAACCATATTGGGTTTTAAAGTGAGTATGAGCGCTTTAGCGCTTCCATTAATTGCATTGGGATTTTTTCTTTCATTCTCAAATAACCCAAAACGGAAAAACTGGGGGTTATTTACCATTGGTTTTGCCGTTTTGTTCATAGGACTACAGTTTCTAAAAGACGCCGTACCTGACATAAAGCAGAATCCAGAAATACTGGCATGGCTCAGTGCTTATACAGATATGGGGTATATGTCTATTCTCTTGTTTTTGGCTATAGGTACCATATTAACCGTAGTAATACAATCTTCTTCCGCTACCATGGCTCTAACGCTAGTGATGTGTTATGAAGGATGGATTCCTTTTGAGATGGCAGCTGCTATGGTGCTAGGAGAAAATATTGGTACTACCATAACAGCAAATTTGGCCAGTCTAATAGGAAGCTTTAACGGAAAACGAGCAGCACGAGCTCATTTGATTTTTAATACCTTAGGGGTGGTGTGGATGCTAATACTGTTTTATCCAT
>JAHEKB010000238.1 GCA_024638525.1 Bacteroidota bacterium | reverse complement strand
GAGGGTGAAGAAGCAGTTGAAATTATAGATTGGAAAATTGATGAGGCGGTTAAACTGATAAGGGGGAAAAAGGGAACTGTTGTCACATTAACGGTTAGAAAACCCGATGGAAAAGAGAAAGACATCAGCATAACAAGAGATGTAGTTATTCTCGAAGAAACCTATGCTAAATCTTTGATATTGAATGATCAAGACGGGGTAAAAGCAGGCTATATATTCTTGCCCAGTTTCTACGCCGATTTTGGTAATCCTTACGGTAGATTTAGCTGGAAAGACGTAAAGACTGAAGTTGAAAAATTGAAAGCAGACAATGTCTCGGGTATAATCATTGACTTGAGAAATAACGGAGGTGGATCTCTGGATGATGTCGTAAAAATGGCTGGCTTATTTATTGATGAAGGGCCCGTTGTACAGATCAAAGAAAAAGGAAGACGTCCTCATGTAATGACCGATAATCGCGAAGGAACGGAATGGGATGGAGCATTGGTGATTATGGTCAACGAATTCAGTGCTTCTGCTAGTGAGATTCTAGCAGCGGCCATGCAAGACTATGAAAGGGCAATTATTATTGGTTCCAATCACACCCATGGAAAAGGAACGGTCCAACGTTTCTTGGACCTTAATCAAGCTTTTAGAAGTAAAAATCTGCCCAAGTTGGGGCATATTAAGCTAACTACTCAGAAGTTCTATCGGATCAACGGTGATGCTACTCAATTGAAAGGTGTCAGTTCTGACGTTGAACTGCCTGATTACTATATGTACTTAGAAACTGGAGAAAAGGAGCACGATCATCCATTGAATTGGGATAGAATCGAAAGTGCTAACTACACAAAGACCCAGTCCATCCCTAAGAAGCTCCTCATACAAAGCAAAAAACGGCTAAAGAGTAATTCAACATTCTCGCTCATAGAGGAGAATGCTCAACGCTGGAAGAAACAACAAGACGACAACAACTACCCACTGAGCTTATTGGGATATAGCTCGGAACAATTGGCCTTGAAAAAAGAAGAGGAGAAATACAAAGCGATCATGAAGGAGAAGATCGAGAATTTTGTCGCATTAAATCCATCGGTAGATCAGGAGTATATCTCTGAGGACGAAGGCAGAAGCAAAAGGAATAAAGACTGGGTCAATTCAGTTGTCAAGGATCCCTATATCTATGAAGCGCTTCAGATTATTGAAGACTGGGTAGATTAAGGTTCACAGCACTCCATTTTCTCTTCCTCAGCATTATAGTCAGGGCTGAGATAAGGAATGCCTAAGCCGGCAGACCTGATGATCAAAAGAAAACCAGCAAGTATCATCATTCTGGGCAACCATGAGTTGACTTTCTGAACCCAATTTGCACGACCCCAAGATGGCAAACTCGAGATTATGAGCAATACCGGCGTGGTGCCAATACCGAATAGAATCATATAGGTCATGGCATTTGTCAAATTACCTGTGTTCACAGATAGGATTGCCGCTGAAAAAGAAAGACCGCATGGTAATAAGCCATTGAGAAAGCCCAGGCCTATATTACCGGTTCTTCCCCAAGTGTTAGAGCTCATTTGATTACTCAAGTATTCAGTCAATTTTCTAAAAATCCGCTCAACTGGCGGGATATAGCTTTTTAATCCGTAAAGCAAGATGAGAATGCCAGACACCAAAGCCACATATTGTTGAAGTTCAAAAACATAGAGCGGGGAAACAAGAAGGTAGAATAATGCAGCTAGACCAGCATATGCTAGCCATCTGCCAAGATGGTGCACGGCAAAGGAGAACCAATTGTAATTCCTGTTGCCCAAGCCAAGCATCAATGGACCACACATCGCTGCGCAATGCAGACTCCCCAATAATCCCAATATAAAAGCAGACCACATCATATTGCCACTTGCTTTTTCTTGAAGAATTTTTCGCCCTCTACTATTCCTGAAATCTCCAAAACCCAGATGCCCTCTGAAAGATCCAATTTGATAGTGCCATTCTGGAATTCTTTCTGATCGGGTTTGAATTTGAAATCTTCTGTAGCATCAGAAAGTTTAATACAGCTTATTTCCGTGACCACCCCTTTCCTCTGCTCGAAGTCGATTTCCAATCCTTTTAGGGTATAATCATAAGTAAGCTTTACCCCTTGCGCAACTTCTTCCCTCTCCATTCTCTCTGCATGGCTTTCGCCTTTCTCATAATAATCCCGTTCATAAAGGCTCTGACTTGAAGTGGCCATTTTTATCCCCATGGCTACTATCATTATGATAAATAGGGCCATGGCAGCAATCAATATTTTATTCCATCCCATTTTCATTCCCTTACCGGTGCTAAGAAAGAAGTCTCAAAGGTATTTATCCTTTCGCCATCGACATATAGTTCCAAATTCAGTGGAATTCTGTTCTCCTCTATGAAATCTTGATGAATTCTTATCATGAATACTCTCTTCTCTTCTGAATTGGGGTCAAGAATGGAATCTTGGCCAATCATGATTAGTTCTGCATTCTGATTTAGCAATTTAAGATCAACCGTTTTAGGATCGTAGGTCTTATTGATCATATTCAGATTGTAGAGATTAGACACATTGCCGTCTGGTGATTCTGTATATGATGAATTGGTCACTTTCAACACATTCGATTCGACACTCTTTCGAGTTAATACAATTAAAGTAGATGCAACAAGTAACACAACCATCAAGACAATATAGGCTATAATCCTCGGTGTAAACCTAAAGCCTTCTTGCTTCTCAATATTGTTCTTAGAATCAATTCTGATCAAGCCTTTGGGTTTCTTAATCTTGCTCATCACTGAATCGCAGGCGTCCATGCAGGCTGTACAATTGACACATTCGAGTTGTGTTCCGTTTCTAATGTCTATGCCGGTTGGGCAGACATCCACACACAGATTACAATCCACACAATCGCCTTTCTCAGCCTGATCCTCATTTCTTCGGATCTTTCCTCTTGGCTCTCCTCTCACATGGTCATAAGCTACCACCATGCTATTTGGGTCTAACATTACCCCTTGCAGCCTTCCATAAGGGCAAATCATAATGCAGACCAGCTCTCTGAGCCGCGCAAATACCAGGTAAAAGACGACGGAAAAAATAACTAGACCTAAGAGAGTTCCATAATTCTCTAAAAACGGCCCTTGAATCTGTTCCCATAGCTCTTCATAACCTATGAGATAAACCAAGAATGTATGTGCTATGATAAACGAGATGAGAAAAAATATGCTATGCTTGGCTCCTTTTTTGAAGATCTTCTCGCTGTTCCAAGGCATGGCATCTAGCTTTCTCTGC
>JAHEKB010000237.1 GCA_024638525.1 Bacteroidota bacterium | reverse complement strand
AATGGCGTAGCGCAAGTCATGCCCCGCTCTGTCAGTAACATATGTGATAAGCTTTCTAGAACTTCCCTTGCTGCGTCCCAATTTCTCATCCATGACATCACAAAGGAGTTCTACCAATGCAATATTGGTCCACTCATTGTGACCGCCAATGTTGTAGGTCTCTCCTAGCTTACCGTCTTCAAAAATCCTTTGAATGGCCTTGGCATGATCTTCTACGAATAGCCAATCCCTCACATTTAATCCCTTGCCGTAAACAGGTAAAGCTTTGTCCTGTATAATGTTGTTGATCATCAAGGGAATCAACTTTTCTGGAAAATGATAAGGACCGTAATTATTGGAGCAATTAGAAATCACCACCGGCAACTTATAGGTGTGGAAGTATGCACGAACAAAGTGATCACTGCTTGCCTTAGAAGCGGAATAGGGACTTCTGGGGTCATAAGCTGTATCTTCATAAAAATAACCTTCTTTCCCTAAGCTGCCATATACTTCATCCGTGGAAACGTGGTAAAAACGGTGGTCTTGATCATTGCCCCAATACTCCTTAGCAGCTTGCAAGAGATTCACAGTACCCAGCACATTGGTCTTGACAAAGAGCAGAGGGTCACTGATGGATCGGTCAACATGAGACTCTGCAGCCAAATGTATCACATCGGTAATTTGGTTTTGGTCAAAAACCGCTCGCATCTTTTCTAAATCTTGAATGTCTTCATGGAGGAAAGTATAATTGGATTCGTTTTCAATATCCTTGAGGTTCTCAAGGTTGCCTGCATAAGTCAGTGCATCCAAATTGTAAATGGCATAGTTCGGATATGATTTTACAAAGAGTCTGACAACATGAGATCCTATGAAACCGGCACCTCCGGTGATCAATATATTCTTGTTTTGGCTCATGTAGAGATAATCATACCTGCCGCAACAGTATTATTGGTTCCTTCATCAACTAAAATCACCGAACCAGTTGACCTATTCTTGGTATAGGGATCACAAAGAAGGGGCTTAGTGGTCCTGATTTTAATTCTAGCAATGTCATTCATACCTACCCTTCTGTCCTCTTCATTTCTGTGCAAGGTGTTGATATCCACTTTGTAGCGCACTTCCTTGATCATGCATCTGACTTGATTAGTGGTGTGTAATAAGCTAAACTTCTTCGAAGGCATAAAATCTTCATTAGACATCCAACAGATCATCACCTCGAGGTCTTGAGAACTCTCCGCTTGGTTATTGGGTCTAACAATCATATCACCCCTGCTTATGTCTATATCATCTTCCAAGGTGATGGTTACGGACATAGGCGGATAGGCCTCTTCTAGCTCGGTTTCATTCTCATACACAGCTGCAATCTTGGAATTAAAACCGGATGGAAGAACTGTGATTTCATCCCCTTTCTTGAAGATTCCACTTTCTATTCTGCCAGCATAACCACGGAAATCGTGGTAGTCATCACGGTGAGGTCTTAATACCGTCTGAACAGGGAATCTGCAATCGATCATATTGCGATCACTGGAAATATGGATAGTTTCTAATGTATGCAACAAGGTCGCACCTTGGTACCAGTCCATATTCTCGCCACGGTCTACGACATTGTCACCTTTCAGGGCACTTATTGGTATGAAGCGGATGTCTTCCACATCCAGTTTTGTCGCAAAGTCATCGTATTCTTCTTTTACTTTTTCAAAGGCCTCTTCACTATAATCGACCAAGTCCATTTTGTTAACACATACAATAATGTGCTTGATCTGAAGTAGGCTAGCAATGAATGAATGCCTTTTGGTTTGCTCTATTACTCCGTTTCGGGCATCTACCAATATCAATGCTAGATTAGCCGTACTTGCACCAGTAATCATATTACGCGTATACTGAATATGGCCAGGTGTATCAGCGATGATGAATTTTCTCTTAGGTGTAGAAAAGTATCTATAGGCAACATCTATAGTAATCCCCTGCTCTCTTTCGTCCTTTAGTCCGTCTGTAAAAAGTGATAGATCTATGCTCTCCAAACCCTTTCTCTTTGAAGTATTTTCCACTGCATTGAGTTGATCTTCAAATATGCTTTTGGAATCATAGAGCAGCCGTCCAATTAAGGTGCTCTTTCCATCGTCAACACTTCCCGCTGTTGTGAACCTCAGCAAATCCCTGTCTAAATAATTGTCTTTTGTCATTGTATTATTCTGTTCAAATCGATGTCGTTGATTTAGTGTTGAATACTAAAAATATCCTTCCTTCTTTCGGTCTTCCATTGCGGTCTCCGAACGCTGGTCATCTGCTCGACCACCGCGTTCTGTATTTCTTGCCGCAGCCACTTCACCGATAATATCTTCCAAGCTTGAAGCAGTAGATTCAACTGCTCCTGTTATGGTAATATCGCCCATAGTTCTAAACCTTATGACCATTTCTTTGGCTTCTTCGTCTTCTTTTAAATCTTGAAATTCATTGACCGACAGAATGGTTCCGTTCCTGATGAAACACTCTCGCTTGTGCGAGAAATACAAACTGGGTAATTCAATATTCTCCAACAATATGTATTGCCAAATATCCATTTCTGTCCAATTGCTAATAGGAAAGACCCTAAAATGCTCTCCAAACTGCTTCAGTCCATTGAATAAATTCCATAGCTCAGGTCGCTGGTTCTTTGGATCCCATTGCCCAAACTCATCTCTGTGGGAGAAAAACCGTTCTTTTGCTCTCGCCTTTTCTTCATCTCGCCTAGCTCCTCCCATACAGGCATCAAATTGATGGCTCTCGATGGTATCTAGCAGTGTTGTGGTCTGCAGACTATTTCGGGTGGCATTTATACCGCTTTCCTCCATCACTTTTCCATCGTCAATGGATTGCTGAACAGAACCGACGATCAATTGGCAACCGAATTCATCAACCAATTTATCCCGAAATTCAATGGTTTCTGGAAAATTATGTCCAGTATCTACATGAACCAGTGGAAATGGGATCTTAGCAGGCCAAAAGGCCTTTTTAGCCAAGTGAGTAAGTACGATGGAATCCTTACCTCCAGAAAACAGTATACATGGATTATTGAACTGTGAAAAGGTCTCCCTAATCACAAATATGCTTTCCGCTTCAAGTTCTTTTAAATGAGATAATGTATTCTTCATATAAGAATGTTAAAAATTAAGGGTATTTAATATTTGATCTACACAGTCTTGAACAGACATTTTATGTGATTCCAACCTCAAATCAGGTTTTTTTGGCACTTCGTAAGGTGAATCAATTCCCGTAAAGTTCTTGATCTCTCCTTTTCTTGCACGGGCATATAGGCCTTTGACATCGCGCTGCT
>JAHEKB010000043.1 GCA_024638525.1 Bacteroidota bacterium | reverse complement strand
ATTCAGATTCTTACGATCTGATTAACATTCAAGAAAGAGTCCTCAAAAGGGGGCTCTTTTCTTTTCTCTGTATTTCTTTGCGTTCTCAATGAATAAAGCTCAACTCATAGATCAATGGCAGTTTATCAAATCTCTGAGTGCGAGTAAGATTTGGAACGCCTCTTTAATTACTGTCAGTTATCTGTGGAGCAAATGGACAAAGAAAAGTCGCCACTGGGGAGATCCTGTGGCCATGTCCATTGAACCCACTACCTCATGTAATTTGAGGTGTCCAGAATGTCCAAGCGGCTTGAGGTCTTTCAGCAGACCCACAGGTATGTTGCAAGAGGATTTAAATAAAAAGGTGATTGATGAATTAAAAGACACTTTAAGCTACATCACCTATTACTTTCAGGGAGAACCCTTTCTTAACCCGGCTTTTTCAAGAATGGTGAAATATGCCTCGGACCACAGTATTTATACTGCTACCTCTACCAATGCTCACTATCTAAACGACAAAAACTCCAGAGAAATAGTCAATTCCGGCCTAAAGAGGATGATTATTTCCATAGACGGAATAGAACAAGACTCCTACGGCAAATACAGAGTAGGTGGATCTTTGGACAAGGTTTTGGAAGGGACGCGCAACATCTTAAAATGGAAGAAGGAGATGAATAGCCAAACTCCATTTGTAGTATGGCAGTTTATCGTATTTAACCACAATGAGTCAGAGATACCAGAACTAAAAAGGCTGGCTAAAGAAGTTGGAGTTGATCATTTGGCCATCAAAACCGCGCAGCTCTACAACTTTGAAGACAAGGCAGATTTATTGCCTAAAAACCCCAAGTACAGGCGTTATCAAGTAGAGAACGGTATTGCAAAAATCAAGAACAAATTGCTCAATCACTGTTGGAGAATGTGGCACTCTTGTGTACTTACATGGGACGGAAGAGTTGCACCCTGTTGTTTCGATAAGGATGCAAGCCATCAATTGGGCCAAATAGACACAAATGGATTCCGCTCAATTTGGAAGGGAGAATCATATAATAGCTTCAGGCGATTAGTGCTCAAATCCCGCACCAACATTGACATTTGTCAAAATTGTTCGGAGGGGACCAAAATCTGGGCTTAAAATGCAATATTTTTTTGCAGTTAATCAATATTCGTTTAATATTGCTTTCTATCATTGAGGCTTTTGATTATGAATAAACACCTACTAACCACACTAATCGCAAGTATTTTTCTGGTATTCGACGCAACGGCCCAATCAGCTGATTTTAAGTACGGAATAGAACTAAACGGGGGATTAAGAGAATACAACGGAGACCGAGGGTCTACCATGTATTTCGCCTCAGGGCAGTCATTCAATTACCAAGCAGTTGGATTTGGATTCAATTATTACCTCAATCCATCCTTTGACGCAACCATGTACGCCTCAGTTGGCGACCTTGGTTATTACGACAAAGAGGGTTTGGGTTTTAGAGCCAGAGTCACAGATATAGTATTTGGTTTGAACTACAAGTTCAACAATGGATATATATTAAGTGAGGATGCAGCAGTTAAACCCTATATCCGAGCAGGATGGGGCGGAATGCAATCTGTTTCTAGAATTGTTCACGGAATACCTAATTGGTCTCAAAGCAGAACCTGGTTCGCTTCTCATTGGAATGCGGGCATAGGTGTGCGAATAAGACTGACACCAAATTTGGATTTCCAGCTACAAGAGTTGTATAACTACAGCTTCGACGACAACTATGATGGTCTGCCATTCCAATGGGGAAGTGCAAGACTTAATGTAGGAACAGATGGCAACAAACCACTGCACGATGCCTATCTCTATCATTCAGCTGGATTCGTATTCAGCTTTGGTGGCAGCTACTCAGGAGGGGCCAAGATCAAGGATGATGATAACGACGGAATTCCAAACAGCATTGACCTTTGTCCAAAGACACCAGAAGGTGCAGAAGTGGACTCTGTTGGATGTTCACTTGATACAGATGGCGACGGCATTGTTGATGAAGCTGACGATTGCCCAACTGTTGCTGGTGTTGCTCAGTTCAATGGTTGTCCCGATACGGATAACGATGGAGTTGCAGATGCCAATGATAAGTGCGTAGATGTTCCCGGAGTTGTCGAATTGGATGGATGTCCAGATTCTGACAAGGATGGAATTACAGATGCAGATGATAAATGTCCATTGATCGCAGGTACCGCAGAAGGCGAAGGCTGCCCAGATACAGACGGAGATGGCGTGTATGATCACAAAGATGTTTGTCCTACCGTTGCAGGTATCCCTGAGAATAAAGGTTGTCCTGCCATTGAAGAGGAAGTTCAAGAGCAGATCAGATTGGCTGCAAAAGGAATATTCTTTGAAACGGGTAGCGACGTGATTAAATCAGAATCATTTGAAAACTTGAATACATTGGTTACCATTTTGAACAACTATCCACAGGCCAAAGTTCAAGTAGAAGGTCACACCGATAATGTCGGTCAGGAAGATGCCAATATGGTTCTCTCACAACAAAGAGCAGATGCTGTCAAGCGTTACTTGGTAACTCAAGGCGTTGAAGAAGGCAGAATGACTGCAACAGGATTTGGAGAGACTAAGCCTATAGCTGATAATGAAACTGCCGGTGGTAGACAATTAAATCGCCGAGTAGACTTTAAACTGGAATATTAGTAAATAACTAAAAGCTAAGATGAGAAAAGGAGGACCTTGGTCCTCCTTTTTTTGTAAATGGGTTTAAGGTCGCTCAATCTTCTTCGTCCAATTCATCCAATTCTTCGGATGCTTCAACTTCCTCAACTTCCTCATCCTCGTCATCCTCCGTTTCTTTGGCGATGTAGTTTCTGAAAAAGTCTTCTCTGTCTAGCTTTATCAGATAAATGGTATCACCAACTTCAAGTTCAATGGCTCTTAGGTTTTGACCGCCTGTAGTAGGAAAACTTACTAGATCTTCGTCATCTACCCCCTTGGGGTATTGCAAAGCAAGCTCGCGCAATACATCGCTGTTAGCCTTTTTCAAAGAAGTTATACTTCGCTTCATGACCACTCTTGATGGTTAAAGACAAATATCTGGTATAAGTGGCCCAAGAATTGGGACTTAATCACAGACTGTTTGGTTTTGTGATCAAACTTTCTTTTCCAATCCTCTGAGCGGCGAAATAGGCGACCAAATGACCGAGTTCCGGCAGATTGTCTTTCAGCCATATAGCTTGTTCGGGGCATGTAAGATCTCCGAGTTCTAATACCAGCTCTGCATCCGAAGTAATGGTGTATTTGAAATTGTAATAGCGCCGGAGATTTTCTGTAAAGTTGTCCGGTTGCCATTTGAATTTGAAGAAATCACTGTAGAATTCTTTCCAGGCTTTTGCCGCAGGCTGGTCTGTGGGGTCATCATAACCAATGGAGGCTCCTGTTGCACATCCCTCTTCACAACCATCAAAGTGAATAGATAATGCTAGATCAACTTTGCTAAATCGGCGGTGATCAGCTTTTGACCTTATCACAGAAATGCCAGCTTCCCTTAGTATTCTCGTTGCCTCATCGGCAACAACAGGAGTCCAATCAATCTCTCTGCCGTATTGGCTTTGAGTTCCGGTAGCACCACTTGTCCTTCCTTCATGCCCAGCTTGGATGTATATCTCTGCACGGTCTATAGGTCTTAGCTTACCAATGAGGCTTGCTCTTACACCGTGATGGATGAAAATGTAGCTTATTAGGGCGAGAAAACTCAATAGAAAGAGAGACAGTATTCTCTTTTGCATAGTAAACTAACGCAAACTTGTCAGACCTATTATTTCAGGCTGTTTAGATTCTCTTGCTTGCGCCATTCTCTGTATTGCTTGCAGTACTCCGTATGGTAGCTGTGATTGGACATGAACTTGACCTGAATTTCATCCCATTCTTTCCTGCTCATTTCAGGATTGAAATGCCTTAACTCCTTAAGCAAGCGATCTCCGATTGTTCTGAAATCATTGGATCCAAGATATTCTAAATCCGCATCAGCTATCACATTTTCCATCAAGTTCGTTGGATTCTGTGGAATTTTTGTCGCCATTATCATCCCGCAAATAATATCTATTTCTTCAGAGCTATATCCCAATGAAGGAAGTTCAGCTCTAACGATTTCACAACCCTTCTCTTCGTGATCCTTATATACTTCTGTGAATCCAAAATCGTGGTATAGTGCTGCAGTTTTCAAAAGGTTGAGATTTTTCCCCTTTACACCCTCCTTTTTACCTATGTATTCTGAACGATCAATAACAAGCTCTGTATGTTCAACGCAGTGGTAGGTGAGATGTGCAGGTAGCATTTCTCTCATTCTTTCGAGTACGGATTCTTTTAATTCTTCGAAGGCTTTCATATCAGTGGTGTGATCTACGAGAAAGGACTCCCCCCTTGGCCTCTCGAATAGTGTGAACGTACATAAATGCTGTCGGATCTTCTTTTGCGATGGCTTGCTGTAAAGACAGCAACTCCAATCGGGTCACGATAGTGATTATGATATCACAATCCTGCTTAATATCAAATGATCCAGGTAAATACCCTCTTTCTCCTTTTTGAACGGTAATTCCTTTCCCGTATTGGTTGACAATAAGTGATTTTATGTCTTCGCTTTTAGAAGAAATAATGTGCAATGCGGTATACTCTTCAATACCATCAACGATATAATCCAATGCACGCATGGCAGTATAATATGTGATGATAGAATACATGGCAGATTCAATTCCGTTATCAAAAGTTAAAGCCACGATTAGAAAGAGTATAACATTGGAATAGAGAATCACCTCTGTGGTGGTCAAACCTATTTTCTTAGTAGTGTAAACAGCAAGGATTTCGATGCCGTCAATCACCCCACCACCTCTTATACACAAACCCATACCTGCGCCTATCAGGAAACCTCCAAAGACTGCTATCAGTAATTTGTTCTCCGTTACCGCCGGCAAGTTGCTATAGTCAAAGCTCAGGGCAATTGACAATAATATAACAGCGAGGATGGTCTGTATTGTGAAAGTCTTACCAATTCTTTTATAACCAAAGTAGATGAACGGAATATTCAATACAAGGATTAAAACATTCAGTGGGATGTGAAATAGTTCATAGATAAGTATGGATATACCGGTCACTCCACCATCTAGGAAATGGTTGGGTACCATGAAACCCTGTAGTGCGAATACGGCCAATAAGACACCTAAAGCAGTCAGTATTAAATTCTTGGGGTTAAAAACCGTCGACCATTCTATCGCATCGTTTTTATCTGTGCTCATAGAAGCTTGTGTCCACAATTATAACATAAAGCATACTAAATCTGTCTACATAATAATTAGACATGAACAAAACTTAGGGCTCTGTGTTGCAATGGATTGTAGCATAAGAACATATTTGCATAAGTAACATGAAAAAGATCTGGGATAGCTGGAAGTTAAAATGGGGTGTAAAGACCGATAAGAGAATGCTATGGATCTTCGTGATTTTTGCCATTACCGGTAGCAGCACCGTCTTCGTTAGAAAAGGGCTATTCAATTGGATGGGCATAGATATTCAGAATGCCCTCTTGGGATTTGTAGTAAAAATCCTGGCTATATACATAGTCTATCAGTTCTTGCTTTTTGCTATAGGATCGATAATGGGTGAACACAAATTCGTCAAGTGGTTCATTTTGAAGATGAACAGTAGACTTATTCCCGGTTTAAAGAAAGAGAATGGATAAGATAGAAGAGAAAATATACAAAGCACTGGCCTATGTGGAAGATCCTGATTTAAAGAAGGACCTCGTAAGCCTAGGGATGATCCAAAAGTTGTCGATAGAAGGCAAACAGGTGGCCTTTGATCTTGTATTGACCACACCCGCATGCCCCATGAAAGACATGTTGCATAATGCTTGCGTGAACGCAATCAAGACAATGGTTGACTCAGAGATGGTGGTGAATATTAATGTGACTTCTAATGTCACTTCCAATCGTCAGAATGCGGATGTATTGAAAGGGATAAGGAATATAGTAGCTGTTGCCTCTGGAAAGGGGGGGGTAGGCAAAAGCACGATTGCCATGCATTTGGCTAAAGGCTTGCAAAGCAGTGGGGCATCAGTCGGTATCTTGGATGCAGACATTCATGGTCCATCTATCCCATTCTTATTGGGAGCAGAACAAGAGAGACCGGAAATGTTGAATGAGCGAATGCGTCCAATAGAAAAAGACGGAATCAAGCTGATGTCTATTGGATTTTTAGTTCCAAAAGAGCAAGCAGTGGTATGGAGAGGCCCTATGTTAGCTTCTGCACTAAAACAATTTGCTCAAGACGTAGAATGGGGTGAACTTGACTATTTGGTCATTGACTTGCCACCAGGCACAGGCGATGTTCATTTGAGTTTGATTCAACAAATACCAGTAACCGGCGTGGTTATTGTTACCACTCCTGATGGTATATCAGTTGCCGATGCCAGAAAAGCAATAAACATGTATCAGAATCCTCAGCTGAAGCAAGAGATTCTTGGAGTAGTTGAAAACATGAGTTATTTCAGTCCAGAAGGGAGTGATGATAAATACTTTCTCTTTGGACAGGATGGAGGGAATCAGCTGGCCAGTGAAAACAATTTGCCGGTACTTGCTCATATACCAATAGCTGAAAAGGGCAAAGAATCAAGTATTGCGGAAAACTACATACAAATGTCAAATGAGGTCGCACGACACTTGGCAATACTCAATGCAAAGGATAAATAGCGTAAATTTGAAGGCGATGATTTCAGCAGAAGAAAAGGTAAACAATGCTCTAGATTCCATCAGGCCATTTTTAAAGGAAGATGGGGGCGATGTTGAATTGGTTACAATCCAAGATGGCATTGTTAAGATCAAACTTCTGGGAGCTTGTCAGACATGCGACATCAGCCATATTACAATGAAGGCTGGAGTAGAGGAGAGTATTAAACGAGCAATACCGGAAATCAAGGAAGTGATTGCTGTGAATTGAGTTTTGCCCACGCATCACAATAGACACTTAAACAATCTTAACTTCACGGAGTTTACTAACTCTTTTAGCATTTGGGTTATTCTTGGCACACCAATATGCTATGTTTATTTCTGTCAACTTTTCCAGGCTCCCGTTTTTAGCAATGTTCTTTTGTGTTTGACACTCACCGTTTGGATTATCTATACTGCAGACCATGTAGTTGATGGCTTTATTCGCAAAGCAGATAGTTTGACCTTGCGTCATTACCTTCATCACAGATACCATCGATTATTAATAGCGGGTATTGTTGTTTCTACTCTTGTAGTTTTGGCCATTGCATTCACTTCGTTAGATAGCCGAATTCGCAACTTTGGCATTGGACTTTCCTCGGTACTGCTTGCTTATTTTTTCATCAATCGCTGGATAGCTCATAAATTTAGCTTTAACCTGCCATTAAAAGAGCTGGGGATTGCAGCGGTTGTTGCACTCTGTTTTGCCTATATGCCTTTGGTGCAAAGCAGTTACAGTGATGGTCTAGGAGATCATTTGCTTATCCTTTCGTTTGGAGGAATAAACGCATCAAATCTGTTCATCTTTTCTACATATGATTATCAACTCGATCAGAAAAATAAATTGAGTTCTATCGGCCAGTTGTTGTCTCCCAATCAACTCAAAGTACTGAGTTTAATTACCACTGCTCTGAGCTTTGTAGTTCTGGTGTATGCAACGTATCTGATGGACGCTCCAATATCTTTGGTCTTTGTTCTTTACCTCATGATTCTGCAGTTGTTGATTATCCAACTCTTTTCGCGCTACTTCAAGGAGGCTGAGCGATTCCGCTTTTGGGGTGATCTAATCTACCTTTATCCTATTCTCTATTTATTGATTTTCTGATTATAGCAAGATCTGCAGAGGGCTTGATATTCTTCTTTAGATCCCAATTGTACTTGTTCATTTGAATGGTGCTTGCGGAAAGAGTAGTTGGCCAATTCACCGCAGTCGACACAAATGGCATGGAGTTTACTTACAAATTCGGCTTTCACCATTAGACCGGGCATAGGGCCAAAGCCCTGTCTCCGATAATCCTTTTCCAGGCCCGATACGATCACTTTAAGCCCTTGGTCAGCTAAGCGTTCGCAAACCGCAATCAAGCTCTCGTCAAAGAACTGAGCTTCGTCAATGGCAATCAAGTCATAACCAGAAGACAAGTTTTCTATTTCATTAGGGTGTTCAATTGGAGTGCTTATATTTCTGTTTGAATCGTGACTTACCACTTCGGTCGAGCTGTATCGATCGTCCATTTTAGGCTTAAACAATATAGTTCTGAGTCCGCCGTAATGTGCCCTTCTAACTCTTCTCAAAAGCTCCTCTGTTTTACCGGAAAACATAGATCCGCATATGACTTCAATGCTTCCTCTGTTCGTATTTAAACTTCTATTCATATCAGAATCGATTGAGTCCGAAAGTAATATTAATTCACTTTCTTCGCAGGAGTAATATGAAGAGGATGGAACGTCATAACCGAATCACAGAGCTCTTGGAAAGCTTAGCTATTAACAATAACAGACTAAGTCTACACGAAGAGGAGATTTCAGTACTCGATATTGAAGTTTTGAAGAAACAGTGTATAGCATTGTATGAGGAAATATTACTGCTTGCAAGCCCAGTTGATCATTCCAAACAACAAGAAACGATTAAGCAAGAGGTGTCGAAAGAACTAGTGCCAGAAGTCGAAGCCGATAAACCAGAAGTGAAAGAAGAGCTAGTAGATGTAAACGAAGAACCGGAAAATGTTCCGGTAGAGGATGAACCTAAGTCCATCCATATGAAGCTTCAAGATGAAGCGGAAATGGTATCCTTGTTTGAGAAATTTAACAGCAAGCCCATTGATAATATTTCAAGGGCAATCAGCATATCTAAGCGATTTGAATTTCAAAACAATTTCTTTGAAGGCGACGCTAAGGAATACAAGAATTTTATTTCATTAATCGATACGGCGGGAGACAGAGAGGCAGCATTTCAAATCTATCACGAGTACAAGAGTCGACTGAAGTGGGACAATGAAGAACTCAAGGATGAATTGAAATCCTTGCTTTACCGCAAGTACGCCACCTAATGAGAGATGGGTTAAAGCAAATACCCATTCTCAAATTTGCTACTCCTTTTATTATTGGTCTTTTGCTTCAGTATTTCTGTGAAGGGAAAGAAGTGAGGTTTCTACCATTCTATGTCTCTATACTATTTATGGCTTTGTCGATACCCTCAGTCCTTGCGGCAAAGCAAGGTGTTCAGTTTGCGTGGTCCCTGATTCTTTACTCGAGCATAGTGGTATGTTCTTTTCATTTGGCCTATTCCTCCCAACCTGCGATACCAAGTCAGGATGAATCCATTTATCTGGTTAAACTAAAGGGAGTATCAAAAAGCAAAAGGTCTAGTGTGTTGGAATTTGCCGTCAAAAAAGACCTTCTAACAAAAAAGCCTGCACACTTTGGTTTGATTGGCATAGGATCTATTGAACTATCCAAAGCAGCTTTTGAAGTAGGAGATATATATCTACTTAGGTGCAAAGCTGAAAAGATCAAGCCCCCCGCGTACAAACACCAATTCGATTTCAGTTCTTTTTACAAGAATAGAGGAATACACGCCCGATCCTATATACGGCTTTTGGATCTGCAATTAGTAACCAAAAACAGAAGCAAGCTTAATTCTCTTGCAAGTCGACTGTCTTCAAGATACATCGAAATACTTAAAAGCTCCTTTACCAATAGCCAGATGGCAATATTATCTGCCTTATTAATAGGTGACAGAACTTTGCTTTCAGTTTCAAGCCGTGACGCATTTGCAAACACGGGAGCCATACATGTTTTGGCGGTTTCAGGTTTACACGTTGGACTTGTTTATACCTTGGTCTTCGCCTTCTTTAAATTGATAAGCAATAGATTTTTTGCAACCCTATTAGCCTTGTGTTTAGTGTGGTCTTACGCTGTACTAACAGGTCTTGGCCCACCCGTCACTAGGGCAAGTTTAATGATTACAGTGTATGCCTTGTCTTTATACGCAAATAGGGGTCATCACTCAATGAATGCAGTAGTGCTGAGTTTTGTTGTGATCTCTTTACTAAACCCTAATGTTTTGAGTAATGTAAGTGCGCAATTTTCCTTTGCTGCTGTCCTAGGGATCTTATTGGGATATCCATTGTTGCGTAAAAGATTGAGCTCCAAGGATTGGCTTATGGACAAAGCTCTTTCAATGATCTCGTTGAGTTGCTCTGCTCAGTTATTTTGTTTTCCCCTATGCCTTTATTACTTCGGACAATTTCCCCTTCATTTTCTCTTGGCGAATTTGACTGTCGTCCCTCTGATGGTCATCTGTTTTCACCTAGGAATTCTGTGGTCATTACTCCTGACAATGTCTCATTCTCTAGCTGCTCCAATAGCTAAACTTTTAGGAATCTATATAGATACGAGCCTTGACCTAACGCATTTTTTGGCTGCTTGGGAGGGGTGGATTTGGCACTCCAAAACCAGCCAAGGCGAATTGACTGCTTTATTGTTAGTGGTGCTTGTGATTTTGATATTCAAAGCCAGAATAAGGTGGCTACTTTTGGTTGGCACTGCCCTTGCGCTTTACCTTTTTATTCAGCTGAAGCCTCCGCCAAAAACGGTGGCAGTATTATATCGTGGTAAAGACCATCTTATTCTGATTCAAGATGGTTTAAGTACTCTGATATTGGGTACGGCAAAACATTTAGCAGATGATGAAATTCAGCGCTATGAAATTCAGCCATTTGCAAGAGAAAATCGCATAAGGAAGATCTATAGGTTGCCGACAAGTATGATGAACAGAAAGTGGAAACTTGGACCATTTGTATCTGAAGGGAATGGGAGGTTAATTTCGACTTCATTTTCTTGTCTCATTGGATGCGAGTCCGTATCCACATATCAAGTTTTAAATCGTAGAGGCAAAGCCAAGATAGAGTATGTATTTTGTTTTAGTGAAAAGGGCTACAGCAAGATAGATGTATCAACACTGAAGGAAGACTTAGTAATCGAAATGTAAAGATTGTCCCTTTGCAAGGGGTCTTGTGTCAGTTTTTTGGTTTTAGCCTGAATTTAACCGTTAAAAAGTTTGCTAATTCATTGTAATTCCTAAATTTGGCACTCATTAGATTAATTGAAACGTAATTTATCAACAAAGCGTATGAAAAAAATTTACAACAAGTATTGGCTTTTTAACCGGAAAACGGTGGCCACCATGCTTGCCCTGTTCTTTACAGCAGGTGTAGCAATGGCCCAGTATTCTGGCAGCCTTACCGTGGATCAAACATCTGCGGCAAGCGCAACTAATTTCCAGTCCTTTAATGACTTGGCAGACTCACTAGAAACCTATGGCGTATCAGGTGCAGTGACTGTCGATGTTGTTGCAGGTTCAGGTCCTTATGACGAATCCGTTCTTTTCGGAGCAGTTTTGGGAACCAGTACAAGCAACACCATCACCATTAACGGTAATGGAGAAACGATCACCAACGGATCAATGACCTACACGATAGGTCTGAACGGAGTTGATTATTTAACAATTGATGATATGGTCATCGTCAATGACACAACGGGAACTTATGCCAGAAACATCTGGATAGGTAACGACGCCGATGGAAACACCATCAGCAATTGTGAAGTTCAGATGACGGCCTACACAGGAACGAGTTCTACAACTGCTTATGTTGCGTTCTCGTCCAGTCCAACATCAACAGGTTCTGGAAACCACGGTACAGGAAACACCATCACGGGAAACATGTTCTCAAATGGTGCTAACACTGGTGCAGGACCGGTTTTTGGACTTGCAATCTATGGTTCTAGTTCTTTCACCTATGATGTTGTCATTACAAACAATGACATCACCAACTTCTACAATGTTGGAGGGTATTTTACCTACGTAGATGGAATTCAATTCAATGGAAATGACATTCACACCCAGAGAGGTGACATCAACAGGATTTGGGGAGCATACACTCGTTACATAGGTAATGGTGGAATTCAGTCTCAATTTAACGGAAACACAGTTTCAAATCTCGTTGGAGATAATGAGTTTGCTGCCTTCTTCTTTAACTACACTGCAGGCTCTGCCAGCACTAGGGTTGAATGTAAGAGTAACATTATAGACGGCAATACAGGTGAACGTTCCGGTACATCTTACAGCCGTTGGGGAATCATTTTTGCTCAGTTCTATAATGATTATATGGACATCAGCGATAATGAAATAACCAATAACACACAAACAGGTTACTATTATTGGGCAGGTATCGAAATGTATTACTACAATGACAACAATTTGGTCAGTGGTAACCTAATAGATGCCAACGAGAACGAAAGTGGATTCTTTATCTATGGTATAGATAATTATTTTTATGGTCGTAATAATGAATTCATAGGAAATGAAATTTCTAATTTGACTTCAACGGGTTACGTTTATGGTATCTACAATTACTATTACGGAGAAAATGCCGTAATCAGTGAAAACTATATTCACGATAACTCAGGCCCATATTATTCTTATGGCATCTATTTGTATTATAGAAGTGGAAATTCAGTAATTGATCGAAATATCATTTCGAACAATTCAGCTGATCAGTACTATTCTTACGCAATCTATGCCTTCTATTACTGTGGTGATACTGAGATTACAAACAATCTCATAAGTGGCAACACAGGACCATATGGTACTTTCGGTATTTATGCGGGTTATTATTCTGACGATATTGTTATAGCACACAACACCATTTATGTTGACAATGACGGCAGATTCTACAATTATGGTCTTTATCCATATTCATGGCAATCTGATGCTACAACCTACCAGATCAAAAACAACATTTTGCATATAGAAGGTACTTCACAGAATTATTCTAACGGAAACAGATTTGTTTATATGCCTTATGGTATGGGTGAAATGGAGTTTGAAGCCAATGTGTGGTACAGTAGTGCCGGTCAACTATGGCAGACTACTACATCCTATACAACTTGGTTGGGTCAGTCAGAAGAGACTAACTCTTGGTTCACAGATCCATTATTTGTGGATGCTGCTGGGGACGACTTTACTCCTGGTAACCCTGAGTTTGCCAATCAAGGTGTCAGTGGTCTTGCAACTGAGGATTTGATAGGCTCAAGCAGAACAGCTTGTGGTCCTGATCCCGGAGCTCTTGAGTTCGTTGTTGATCACGATGTGGCTAACCTTGTATTTAACGGCACCAATGAGTGCGGTAACTATATGGAAGCAATCACTTTGGATTTCAACAATGGTACCAGCGTGGACATATTAAATGTTAGCTTGTTCTACACTATTAATGGA
>JAHEKB010000042.1 GCA_024638525.1 Bacteroidota bacterium | reverse complement strand
AAATAGACAGGCATCCTTTAGGGCGCGTTGTTACCGTGGCTTATTATTCACTGGTAGAATCCAACCACTATCATCCCGTGGCTTCTTCATGGGCAAAATCTACTAGATGGTTCAGCATTTCCAATCTGCCAGAGCTGGCCTTTGATCACAAAAAAATACTGGATAAGGGCATAAGAACTTTGAAGCGGCGAGTGAGATACAGACCTGTTGGCTTTGAACTCTTGCCTTCAAAATTTACACTGAGTGAACTGCAATCGCTTTATGAAGCTTTGCTCGACCGCAAGTTTGACAAACCGAATTTTAGAAAGAAGATCTTAAAAATGAATTTGGTAAGCCCGCTCGATGAATATCAAGTAAATGTTTCTCATAGACCGGCCAAACTGTATTCCTTTGATGAGGAACAATACAATCTACTTCGCAAAGAGGGCTTTGCCTTTGAATTGTAGACTCTCGTCTAGTATTGATATTTCGCTTTCAAGCAAATAGATAATTTTATACGATTAAAACCTATTCTATGTAAGACAGGCTGCTGCTGTTTGACAAGTAGATTCCTTGCTATTGATCTCAGATTACATGGCCCAAAGCCAGCTTATAGTGTAAATTACAAAAAGTTATTACATTCGTAAAATCAACACTAGTTTACATCATGTTTAATAAAATCTTACCAATAGTATTCTTGCTATGTTTGGCCCAGATAGTTCAGGGTGCCAATAAAGTGGGATCAGAGGGCATTAGTCCTGAGTTTACCCCAGTTGTAACTTTGAGCACTGACAATGATGCTTCTTTAGGCGCATCGCCTCAAAGAGTAAAAGTTGTAGAAACAGCAAGCGGTTTTCGAATAGAAGTGGGAGGCAAACCATTTTTCGTAAATGGAATGAATTGGGATTACTTTCCCATAGGAACAAATTTCAACTACAGTCTTTGGACACAAACTGATGATCTGATCACAGCAGCTTTGGACGCGGAAATGTCTTTACTGCAAAACATGGGTGTTAACACCATACGCATGTATACGGGTGTTCCGGCCAAGTGGATTCAGTACATTTATGAGAACTATGGAATTTATACCATGTTGAATCACTCTTTCGGTCGATATGGTTTGACCATTGATGGAAATTGGTATCCCAATACCGATTATTCCAGTCCTAAGGTTCGCGAGCAATTGCTCGCGCAGACTGCAGAAATGGTGAAGGAGTACCAAAACACACCTGGCTTGCTTCTCTTCTTATTGGGAAATGAGAACAACTATGGTCTGTTCTGGAGAGGCGCAGAGACGGAGGACATTCCAATACAAGACAGGCAATCCACCAAGGATGCTGAGAGCATGTATAAACTGTTCAATGAGGCAACGCTTGCAATGAAACAAATCAGTAGCAGTCATCCCATAGCAATATGTAATGGCGACTTGCTCTTTCTTGAGATCATCTCAAGAGAATGCAAGGACATTGATATACTGGGAATCAACGCATATAGAGGGCTGACCTTTACAGATATGTTTGATCGGGTCAATGCAGAATTGGGCAAACCCGTCATTCTAACGGAGTTTGGCTCTGATGCCTACAATGCAGCAGCCAATCAAGAAGATCAGGTCTATCAGGCCGAAGTACTAATGAGCAATTGGAAGCACATTTACTCCAATGCCGATGGAATGGGTAACAACAACAATGTGTTGGGAGGCTTTACTTTCCAATTCAGTGATGGTTGGTGGAAAACAGGCCAGACCAAAGAATTGAACATTCACAATACACAGGCGTCTTGGGCCAATGGTGGATACAGGAACGACTTTGTAGAAGGTGAAAATAATATGAATGAGGAATGGTTTGGTATCTGTGCAAAGGGACCGACCAATGAGCGAGGCACATATGAACTCTACCCAAGGGCTGCTTACTATGCCTTAAAAGAAGTTCACCAGTTAAATCCCTATGATGCTTCTGGCCCAAATGCCCTAAGTGTTTTTGACAATGTTTCATTAATGGGGGCAATGCTTCAGGCAAGGGGTGATAAAGCAACCTTAGAAGCAAACGACAAAGGGAAACTCTACTTGAGCAATTTACAAGCTAATTTTAATACCTATAACACAGGCGGCTATTTGATATCTACTCCCAATGCACCTGACCCGAACAACACGAGCTATCCTTCAAATCTCGGCTTTGATCACATGCAGTCCTTTAATGTTGGTGTCACAGCTAAACCTGCTCCTAATATGCGAGCAACCGTTCAATTCAATGTATTAGGCAATGTAGCAACAAATCCAATAGATGAAATATTCTATGAAAATCGGGGAAGACCACTTGTAGTCCAGACCCTCAATGGTCCAGAACAGATCAATTCCAATAACAGAGTTCAGTTGTACAGGGCGGATTACACATGGGATGCCAAGGAATTCAAGTTAACGGGCTTTTACAGAACAGGCCACTACCATTGGGGATACGAAGGAGACTTTTTTGGATTGTATCCAGAAGCCAATTACGGACCCAACATAGACATCTACAATGGCAATGCGCCATTCGGTTTTGAATTCGAAGGGAAGAAAAGTCTGAAAGGACTTAAACTGGCCTTTGGTCCTGAATTGTGGTGGGGAGCAAACCCAGCTGTACTTGTGAAATACAGTAGAACGGTCAGCGGTATGGATATCACAGGTATATTCCACGAGGACATAACCCAAAGAAATAATTTGCAAAGTTCTTTTGCTGTTCCAATTCCTAAGACAAGAAGAGCAACCTTGGCTGTCAGTAAAAAAATGGAGAAGATGACATTTGATGTTGGAGGTATTTGGGGAGGTCAACCGCTCAACGGAAGATCGTTCCAATTGATCAGTGATGAGGTAGTTTATGAAGATAAGATTCAAGGCAGTGACAACTTTGGCGGTAAAATTAAATTGACATTTTCAAGCGGAGCCATCAAATGGTATGGCATTGCGTCTTATATGGGCTTGGTTGCCAATGGAGGATTCGATCAGACACAGACCTTTACGGGATGGAGATTGAAAGATGTAGGTAGTGGAAATATGTATAATGCCTTGACGGGCTTCACTTATAATGTTGGGAATTTACAGATAGCGCCTAATTTCCTATTCCAGAAGCCGCTGGCTGGCCCAATACCAACCACTTTTGAAGCTCCGGCTCGTCCGAGAAATATTCTCAGTGATCCTTTCTCTGTAAGAGGAAATCGCGAGACAGTAGGTGGTGAACTGCTCATTACATACGACCCAACACCAGCCACGTGGATGTATCAATGGGACAACGACAGGATGGAGGATGCGAAGTTTGCCATGAGTGCAGGATTCATTTATCGCCACCTGCCGACCGTACAGGATGCAGCCATCGGTATTTTGGCTAACGGTCGTACAACTTTTGTTTTCCCTGGATCAGCTCCTGCTCAGGACCTCTGGGAAATGAATTTGAGAATGGTATCCAAGATCAGCCCTGAATTTGGGATCATCGGTAATTTCTTGGTTGGAAATGGTCAGGCCAACGGCGATGATGTACGTACGATAACCAGATATGGAGTGGATATAAGAACCATCTACAAAAAGATGAAGTTCATTACCATTGCGAAATTTGATGATTGGGGTCCTTTTGATTACCACCGAGATTTTAACCAGACATTCCCAGTGCAACTGATTGGTGATATATCTATGGAAATTGGCAAACCAGACTGGTTTATGCTTCCAGGGACTAAGATTGGTGTTAGGGCAACCTACAGAACGCTTGATCAATACTCAAACAGGTATGCACCGGCATATACCGTAAATTTATCGGGGCAAGTAGTACCTGACCCTACAGCACTAGGATTTCCAAATGGTAACGAGTGGGAGTTCCGAACCTATGTTCAGATCAACATCAACAATTAATTGAAATTCATCGTTTAATAAAAAAGAAATGAAGACACTTCACATACAAATTAGAAATATTGGCTTTTTACTGTCAATACTGCTTGTCTTTAGCTCATGTGAAAGAGAGCTTTCGGATGAGGCTGTATTGCCTACATTCTCTAATACAGCAGAAATATTTACAGATAATTTCGTCGGCTTGGGAACGAATTTTTATTTACCCTTTGCCGACGCCAAACCGGACGTATTTTCCGTGGACGATTCCGAGGGATTTGAAAGCAATGCATCCATAAGAATTGATGTACCAAATGCGAATGATCCAGGTGGAGGTTACGCAGGTGCAATTTTCAGGGTAGACGGGCCCGGAAGGAACTTAACCGAATACGATGCATTGACTTTTTATGTTAAGGCTTCTCAGGGAGTCAGTTTGGGCAATGCGGGTCTTGGAATTGATTATGAAGGAGATAAGTTTCAAGTAACTCGAACTGAAATAAATGTTGGAACCGGATGGTCAAAGGTGATTATACCTATACCCGATCCTTCAAAGCTCTTAAATGAACGCGGACTGTTTTGGTTTGCAGCTGGAACACAAGGCACCAATGGATCTGGCTATACTTTGTGGTTTGATGAAATCAAGTTTGAACGAATGCCTTTAATCAGACAAGTGAGGTCTGAGATAATGAATGGTGCTTCTGTTTCATTAAAAGTATTTACGGGCTCTTCTGTAAACATAAGTGGTTTAAATCAGGTATTCAACCTAGAAAACGGACAAGATGTAAGCTTGTCTTCTGCTCCGGGCTATTATGATTTTCAATCTACCGATACGGCTGTGGCCTCGGTAGATGCCTTTGGAGTAATAAGTGTCAAGAGTTCTGGAAATGCAGTAATTACGGCAACTTTGGCAGGGGACAACTCTACGGGGAATCTCATACTCGAAGCACTAGGTGATCTTCCCGCTTCTCCAACCCCCACTCGTGAACAGAGCAATGTAATGTCCATATTTAGTGATTCCTACACCAATGCGGTGGAAAGCAATTTCAACCCTGGTTTTGGAGGATCAACTACTGAAACAACTGTGCTTACCACAAGCAATGGCGAAGTTCTTCAATATACGACAAACAACTTCACGGGAATCATTTTTGAAAGCCCAATAGATGCAAGTAGCATGGATTTCCTTCACATTGACGCCTATGTACAAAATGCAAGCACGTCCATTGGAATACAGGTTCGTGATATTGGAGCTAATCAAACCATTGAAACGGATATATTCACTGGTTTCCCCGAAGGCGACGATAAAGATTACCGCACTACCTTGAACGGTTTTCAGGAAGGCGTTTGGAAATCTTTTGATATCCCATTGGCTGGAGACATTGCCAATCAGAAGAATAATCTTGGTGCTTTGATTATTACTGATGGACCAAACTTCATACTGGATAACATCTACTTCTATAAGTAATAATTAAGGGTTTCAAACTATGAGATCTGGCGCTAAGGCATTTATTTTATCCGTCTTCATTCTAATGTTGATCTGTGGTCTATGCGGTTGCAAGGATAAGACAGATCAAGCCGCAATTGACCGAGAATATGAATTGGTTTGGAGCGATGAATTTAATTGGTTTGGGAGCGGGTTAGATACCAATAAGTGGAGATATGACTTAGGTAAAGGAATAAACGGTTGGGGCAATGGTGAACTTCAATCGTATACAGACAATCCCGACAATGTTGCAGTTGATGGCTTTGGCAATCTCGTAATCAATGCATTGAAGATCTCCGATGGGGTATATTCTTCTGGTCGAATTAAAACACAAGGATTGTTTTCACATGAACAGGGTCGAATTGAAGCGCGGATTAAAACTCCAGCAGGTCAAGGAATCTGGCCAGCATTTTGGATGCTAGGCGAGAATATAAATCAGGTGGGGTGGCCGCAATGCGGGGAAATAGATATTATGGAACAAAAGGGGCAAACTCCGTTCATTACCTATGGTAGTTTGCATGGTCCAGGATATTCTGCTGGCAGTGCAATTACCAATTCATACCGCTTAGAAACTGGCAGATTTGATGATGACTTTTTTATTTATGCCGTAGAATGGGGAGATGACTACATCGATTTTTTCTTAAATGAAACGCTTTATAAAAGCGTATCAAAGGTGGAAGTTCCGGGAGAATGGGTCTATAATCAACCCTTTTTTATTATACTTAATATAGCGGTGGGTGGCAGCTTTGTTGGTCTACCTGATGACAATACACCATTTCCTGCATCTATGTACATAGATTACGTGCGAGTATTCAAGGAAATATAGGATTAAAATTAATTGATAAGAACTAGCTAAATGTACGCTCAGACTATGGAAGCTCCAGTTGCTCCAGTTGAAATAAGTAGAATAATAATCGAGGATGAAAAATTCTTTAGGATCACTAATAATGATTTTATACGTCCTTTCTTTATGAGTATTGTCAGTGACTCCAACCACTGGATGTTCATTTCCAGTAATGGAGGATTGACAGCGGGAAGAAAAAATTCAAATCACGCACTGTTTCCGTATTATACGGATGATAAAGTCACAGAGTCTTTTGAAACGACAGGTTGTAAGACCATTTTTCGAGTCAAAATTGGCGAAAGAACGCATGTTTGGGAACCTTTTTCTGTGCGTTCCGATGGTTTTTATGAAACCACCCGAAATCTCTATAAGAACATCTTTGGAAATAAGATAATTTTCGAGGAGTTGAATCAGGATCTCGGTCTCATATTTAGGTATCAATGGGCTTCCAGTAACAAATATGGTTTTGTGAGAAAGTCATGGATTGAAAACATATCAAATGAGGAAAGAGATGTTACATTCCTAGATGGGCTACAAAACATTTTACCTTCCTCTGTTGGAGCGGATACCCAAAACAGTAGCAGCAACTTAGTTGATGCCTATAAGAGAAGTGAATTGGAGAAAAAGGCCGGTATCGGATTGTATGCACTTAGCGCGATAATCGTTGATAAAGCAGAGCCCAGTGAAGCACTCAAGGCCAATGTGGTGTGGTCATACGGCATTGACAAACCACTTCATCTTTTGTCTACCCTCCAATTGAATCATTTTAGAAAGGGTCAGGATCTCGTTGAAGAATTGGATATAAAAGCTGAAAAGGGGGCCTATTTTCTGCAGTCTAACCAGAGCTTAAAACCAGCGGAAAAGAAGTATTGGACCATAGTGGCTGATGTCAATAAAGATCACCGCGCTATAGCTAAACTGATTAAATCAATTACTACTGATTCTTCTATACGAGATGATGTAGAGAAAAATATTGATCTCGGCACCCGCAGGTTGATTGAATTGAATGCGTCGGCAGACGGTTTGCAGTTGACATCAGATAAGTTTAAAAACGCCCGTCATTATTCAAACTCTTTATTCAACATCATGAGAGGGGGTGTGTTTGACGACAATTACAGTATTGAAAAATGGGATTTTGTTAAATACCTCAAGCAGGCCAATAAAAAGGTTTACTCAGAGCAACTGGATGCACTTGAAACATTGTCTGAAGTCTTTTCATTTTTTGAATTAAGGGAGCTTGCGTATGCTGCGAGTAGCCAAGATTTTAAGAGACTCTGTATAGAATACATGCCCCTAAAGTTTAGCAGGAGGCACGGAGATCCTAGTAGGCCATGGAATCAATTTTCTATTAATACCAGAAGCGAGATTGATGGTTCCAAAGTACTGGATTACGAAGGCAATTGGCGAGATATTTTTCAAAACTGGGAAGCTTTGGCTTTATCCTTTCCGGCATTCAGTGAAAGTATGATTCACAAATTCTTGAATGCCTCGACATTTGAAGGATACAATCCCTATAGGATTACAAAAGATGGTTTCGACTGGGAAATCATAGAACCCGATAATCCATGGTCATATATAGGATATTGGGGAGACCATCAGGTAATCTATTTACTCAAGCTTTTTGAGCTGGCGGATAAGCACTACCCCGAGAAATTAAGAAAGTCGTTTAACGATGAGTGTTTTGTCTATGCAAATGTTCCCTATAAGATAAAGAGCCATGAAGATATTCTGGACAATCCAAAGGATACCATAGAATTTGACGAAGAATTAGATCACTCCATACGTAAAAGAAGGAAGATTCTCGGTGCAGATGCGGCCTTGATGCAAGATGAGAATGAGGTCATATACAAGGTCACTTTAATCGAGAAGATCTTGGCCATGGTTTTGGCCAAATTGTCCAATTTCATTCCCGAAGGCGGAATTTGGATGAATACACAGCGGCCAGAATGGAATGATGCAAACAACGCTTTAGTAGGTAATGGCGTTTCCATGGTCACTTTATTTTATCTCAGGAGATTTCTGATATTCTTTCAAAAGCAGATCTCTGATAAGAGCTCGGAAAGAGTGGCTGTCTCCAATGAGTTAATCATATTCTACAAGAAAGTGAGAGAGACCTTCCAGGAGAATATAGGAATGTTGGAAGGTGCAATCAGTGATAAAGACAGAAAAACCATTTTGGATGCCGTCGGTGAGGCAGGCAGCCATTATAGAGAACACATCTATAAGCAAGGCTTTTGGGGTGAAAAAAGAACCATTTCATATAATGGTTTGAATCGTTTTGTGTCGCTGAGTTTGAACTTCATAGAGCATACCATTCGCGCAAATCAACGCGAGGACGGATTGTACCATGCCTACAACCTTATGACCGTGGAAAGCGATAATGAAATTTCTATAGCGCATTTGAGTGAAATGCTCGAAGGACAGGTTGCAGTATTGAGTTCGGGTTATCTTTCTCCAACCGAAGCACTTAAGGTATTGGATGCCCTTAAAGAAAGCTCGCTTTTTAGACATGATCAATACAGCTACTTACTGTATCCTCAAAAGGAGTTAGCTGGATTTTTAGAAAGAAACAATATTCCCGCATCAGCAGTGGAGCAATCAGCATTGCTCACCAGCTTGATTGAGAAAAAGAATCACCGCCTGATCAATAAAGACATCAACGGCAAATACCACTTCAATGGGAGCTTCAAGAATGCCGAAGATGTTAAGGCAGTTTTAAATGAACTGGAGCAAACTGATTTTTCAGCACTGGTGCAAAAGGATAGAAAGCGAGTACTAGACACTTTTGAAAAAGTATTTGATCACAAATCATTTACAGGCAGATCTGGCACCTTTTATGGTTATGAGGGATTGGGATCTATCTATTGGCATATGGTTTCCAAACTCTTGCTTGCAGTTCAAGAAGTTTGTATTCAGGCAGTAGAGGACCATGAGTCCGAAGAGACCATCGGCAAATTGCTGGAGCACTACTACGAGATCAATGCTGGTCTTGGGGTTCATAAATCTCCGAAACTTTATGGAGCTTTCCCAACAGACCCCTATTCTCATACCCCTTTTGGTAGAGGTGCTCAGCAGCCTGGAATGACGGGACAAGTAAAAGAAGATGTACTATGTCGCTTTGGTGAACTTGGCGCTTTTGTCAAGGATGGGCAACTGGTCTTTAACCCCTGCCTTCTGCTCAAAGATGAATTCATTAAGAAACCCCGTGAATTTGAGTATGTCGATTTACACAAAAATCACAGGAGTATTGATTTAGATGCCGGCTCACTTGCTTACACCTATTGCCAAGTCTTGATTGTCTACATCTTAGCCAAAGAAAATAGATTAGAGATAGAAAGAAAAGATGGAACATTGCTTAGGCAAGAATCACTTGCTCTTAATGTTGAGACCAGCGCTCAAATTTTTAGAAGAAGCGGAGAAATCACAAAGATCACAGTGCACATAAATGAATCCATTTTGAAATAATTGAATGCTTTATAGCTCAAGAATATATCGAAATATACTATTACTTATTGTTTTGTTGACTGCTTGCGGTCAGCCATCAGAAAAAAAAGATTCACTACTAAATATGAATAAAACCAAAACAGCATCTCAAATTTTGGGGAATCCGGAATACGTAGCTATGAGCTACGGGGGATACCGAGAAATAACGAGAGAAGTGCAACCGACCTTAGAACAGCTTAAGGATGACATGAGGATACTGTCTGCTATGGGGATTAAGGTGCTGCGTACCTATAATACGCAATTCAAAAAGGCTGGAAATGTGCTTCAGGCAATCAGTGAGATCCAGGCAGAGGACCCAAATTTCGAAATGTATGTAATGTTGGGTGCATGGATAGACTGTGAAAATGCGTGGAGCGAAACACCACCTAATCACGATGCGGAGGATGAAGAATCAAATGCAGAAGAGATAGAACGTGCGGTAAAGCTCGCAAATACATACCCGGATATTGTAAAGATGATTGCTGTGGGAAACGAATCCATGGTAAAGTGGGCTCACAGTTATTACGTGCAACCGGATGTGATCTTAAAATGGGTGCTGTATCTGCAGAACCTAAAAGCAGATGGAAAGTTGAACAGTGAGCTTTGGATTACCAGTTCTGATAATTTTGCTTCTTGGGGCGGCGGCGACTCTATCTACCACTGCTCAGATCTGGAAGAATTAATAGTAGCAGTGGATTTCGTTTCTCTTCACACTTACCCCATGCACGATACGCATTATCACCCTATTTTCTGGGGGGTATTGGAATCCGAACTGCATCTGCCCAAAACAAAGGCGATTAATCGAGCCATGAAAAGGGCAGTACTCTATGCTAAAAAGCAGTACTTTAAAACTTTGGAATATATTCACAGCGTAGACAGTAACAAGCCCGTACATATTGGTGAAACGGGATGGGCGAGTGAGAGCATCGGCTATTATGGACCCAATGGATCTAAAGCCTGCGATGAGTACAAAGAAGGAGTGTACTACAAGCTCATGCGAAAATGGACCAGGAAGGCAGGCATTTCTTGCTTCTACTTTGAAGCATTTAATGAGAAATGGAAAGATAAACACAAAACTCGTGGTTCTGAGAATCACTTCGGTTTATTTAAAATAAATGGCCAAGCCAAATATGCTGTATGGAATTTGGTTGATAAGGGTACCTTCAAAGATTTGACCAGAGACGGTAATGCAATAAAAAAGACCTATGGGGGCAATTTGGACTCTCTGCTGCAAGACGTTGAACTCCCTCCAGTAAAACATCTAAAATGAAGGCATGAAGAACCATTTCATTATAATAAGCTTAACCCTACTGATAATGGCATGCAATTCTGAAACAAAACTTGACCTCAAAATTTACCAGACGTCTGCAAGTGGAAATCACCTAAATCATATAACTGACTTTATTCATGGTGATACGGCTTCTAAGATAGTGATTCATCCAGCACAAAAATTCCAAACTATTTTGGGATTTGGCGGCTCATTTACAGAATCATCAGCTTATTTATTAAATGGCCTAAGTCCCAAAAAGCGCAATGAAGTCATTGAATCCTACTTTGGAGATGGCGGAGCAATGTATTCTCTTACCCGAACTCATATGAACTCCTGTGATTTCTCGCTGAGTCAGTATAGTTACGCTCCGGTAGCTGAGGATTCTTTGCTAGAGCATTTCTCCATACGGGAAGACCTCAAAGATATTATTCCCATGATAAAGGATGCCATGGCAATAAGTACAGATGGGTTTAAAATAATTAGTTCACCTTGGACCGCACCGCCTTGGATGAAAGATAATAACAACTATGTTGGCGGCAAGCTTCTTCCTGCCTATTACGATACTTGGGCTTTATTTTTTTCTAAATACATAGATGCTTATAGTGCAGAGGGTATTGATATTTGGGGCTTTACAGTGGAGAATGAACCACACGGCAACGGAAACAATTGGGAGAGCATGCTCTATAGTCCTAAGGAGATGACCGATTTTGTTAGGGATCATCTGGGTCCCAAACTAGAAATGGATGGCCATGGAGATAAGATTATTCTTGGCTATGATCAAAACAGGGCAGGACTAAAGGAGTGGGTTGATGAAATGTTCAAGGACGATGCATCTAGCAAATACTTTGATGGAACTGCCATTCACTGGTATGAAAGTACCTATGAAGTATTTCCAGAAGCACTTCAATATGCCCATGATAAAGCTCCGAATAAATACCTTATAGAAACAGAAGGATGTGTAGATTCTGAAGTTCCCAAGTGGAAGGATGACGCGTGGTATTGGCGCAAAGAAGCAACCGATTGGGGATGGGATTGGGCAAGCGAAGAAGAGAAGTACTTGCATCCGAAATATGCTCCAGTAAACCGTTATGCTCGAGATATTATTGGATGTTTGAACAATTGGGTTGATGGTTGGGTTGATTGGAATATGGTTTTAGACAAACAAGGAGGCCCCAATTGGTTTGAGAATTGGTGTGTCGCACCGGTACTAGTTGATGTAGAGTCAGATGAAGTATATTATACCCCGATCTATTATATCATGGCTCACTTCAGTAAGTTCATCCGTCCAGGGGCAGTCCGAATAGGACTGGAGGTCAGCGATCAAGACCTTCAAGCTACTGCGGCTCAGAATAAAGATGGAAGTATAGCAGTTGTGGTATTTAACGAGGGAAATACTGCTAAAACATTTGAAATTGAAATGAATGGCAGCGCAAATAAGATATCTATAGAAGCCCAAGCGATACAAACCATTATTATAACTGAATAATAAAATCTTATGTCTCAATATAAAACGCAATCCAAAGACAGAGTACCTTTATCACAAAAGGCTGCTTTTGGAGCAGGTCATTTTGTCCTGAATTTGTTGCCAGGTGCGCTTGGATTCTTCATGTTCTTTTTACTGACAGCATTTGGAATGGATCCTTTTTTAGCAGGAATTTTAGGCGGACTGCCAAGAATTTTTGATGCTATTACCGACCCTATTATGGGTTTTATCTCAGACAATACAAAATCTAGGTGGGGACGAAGAAGGCCTTATATTTTTGTAGGAGCCATTTTAAGTGGATTATTGTTCGCTCTCTTATGGCAACTTGATGCCGAAAATGGACAAACCTATAATTTCTGGTACTTTCTCATTTTGTCCTTGATCTTTCTAATTGGTAATACTATGTATGCCACTCCATTGGTTGGCTTAGGTTATGAAATGACCTCTGATTACAACGAACGAACTCGACTAATGGCATTTGCCAATACAATTGGTCAGATTGCCTGGATGGTTGTACCCTGGTTTTGGGTAATAATAGCGGATCCAGACTTGTTTGCTGATCAAGCGGTGGGAGTAAGAAAGATGTCTACGGTAGTTGCTGGTTTTTGTATTGTTCTAGGCGTGCTTCCTGCAATTTTCTGTAGAGGTATTGATTCCTCTCACATGGAAAACAGAAAAGAAATCTCATTAAAAACACTCTGGAGCAATATGAAAGATCTTATAAAGGGCATTGTTCAGGTGTTTAAGAATAAACCCTTTGTAAAACTCTGCGCAGCCACATTTTTAGTATTCAATGGTTTCCAAATGGTTGCTGCTTTTAGTTTTTATATTATAGTTTTTTATATGTTCAACGGAGATTATGGGCTGGCTGGAACATGGCCGGCTTGGTTCTCTACCATTACAGCAGTGTTAACAGCCTTTGTTG
>JAHEKB010000041.1:7377-13423 GCA_024638525.1 Bacteroidota bacterium | reverse complement strand
GAGGAGTATATTCTAAAGAAAAGACCAGATGGAAGCTACGATAGAATATCAACCCGTAAAAGGCCAGGCACAGTAGCCATTTGTGCAGCTATAAAAAACAAGTTTCAAGTTGAAGCAGTGCCACATTTGATTTGTGGTGGTTTTACAAAAGATGATACGGAGAGTGCCTTGATCGATTTGAATTTCCTTGGGATTCAAAATGTATTGGCATTAAGAGGCGACAATCAAAAAGAGGAGAGGAACTTTACTCCTGAAGTTGAGGGAAATAGCAATGCATTGGAATTGATTCGACAAATCAATGATATGAACAATGGCATTTACTTAGATAAAGAGCTTGAGAATTCTACGGAAACCAATTTTTGCATTGGGGCTGCGGGTTACCCCGAAAAACACATTGATGCACCCAATATGGCTTCTGACCTCAAATTCTTAAAGCAAAAGGTAGATGCCGGGGCAAAGTTCATTACTACGCAAATGTTCTACGACAATCAGAAATATTTTGATTACGTTGAAAAATGCAGAGCAATCGGGATAAATGTCCCCATTATTCCCGGAATTAAGCCATTGACCAAGAAAGCACATATGTACTCTTTGCCTAAGATCTTTAATATAGACCTACCTGAAGATCTATCGAATGCCTTGGAAGATGCCAAGGATGAAAAAGCTGCAAGACAAGTTGGCATCGAATGGTGTATTGCTCAGTGCAAAGAATTGAAAGATGCAGGTGTACCTGCTTTACACTTCTATACTATGAGTTATGCAGGATCGACCAAAGAGGTAGTTTCACAATTGTTTTAATGAAAGGGATAGTCAGTAAATCCACTGGATCATGGTATAAGGTATACATTGACGGTCGTGAAGTGGACGCTAGACTAAGAGGTAAGATTCGAACCCAAAATCTCAAATCAACCAATCCGGTTACAGTGGGGGATGTGGTGTTTTTGGATGTTCAAGATGAAGAGTATCTGATCAAAGGCGTAGAAGATCGCAAGAATTGTATAGTTCGTAAAAGCAATAAGCTATCCAAGCAATATCAGCTCATAGCTTCCAATATTGATCAAGCGCTCTTGGTTGTGACTCCGGCATATCCATACACCCCAATGGGCTTTATTGACCGCTATCTTATTACCGCATCTGCATATCATATCCCCGTGATCATTTTGATCAACAAGAGCGATTTGAATGAACCAAAACTATCTGCCTATAGAGATGAACTCCAGGCTACATATCTCGGACTGGGATACGATTGTCGCCTCATGAGTTTTCTATCCGAATCAGATATTGAAGAGGTTCAAAAGTTGATTCAGTCCAAAACTACAGTGATCAGTGGAAATTCTGGTGTAGGCAAATCGACCTTAGCCAATGCCATTTCAGCTGGTATTGACCAAAAGATCGGAGAAATTTCATCTTCTTACGACAAGGGGCAGCACACTACCACCTTTGCCCAGATGTTTGTCGTTAATCCAGACACCTTTATCATTGATACACCCGGATTAAAAGATTTTGGTCTAGTGCATCTAAAAAAGAATCAATTGAGTCATTATTTTCCTGAGATGAAAGCAGTTCTTGAAAACTGTAAGTTCAACAACTGCATTCACTTAGAAGAACCTGAATGCGCCGTCATTAAAGAACTAGAAAAGGGGAACATCGCGGAAAGCCGTTACTTAAATTACCTAAATATGTTGGATGAATTGGATCAAGCTTGAACAATCAAGACTTGCATCTGTTGTGACTATAATGAAAATAATACTTTACACTATGGCTCTATTCAGTTTTTTGAGTTGCACCCGCAGCGAAGCACAATCCAGTGATACTGAGGTTGAAATCCAGACTCCTACCAACTTTTACGATTTATCTGTGCTCAGCTTAGATGAAGATCAAACCATATCGTTCTCTGATTTTAAAGGGAAAAAAGTGCTGTTGGTAAATGTTGCATCGAAATGTGGATTTACGCCACAATATGAAGGTTTGCAAGAACTGCATGAGCAATATGGTGAAGATGTAGAAATCATTGGCCTCCCTTGTAATCAGTTCATGTACCAAGAACCTGGTGATAAGGAGTCCATTGCCTCATTCTGCAAGTCAAATTATGGAGTAAGTTTTGCATTGACGACCAAAATCAAGGTAAAAGGAAGTGATCAACACCCTGTTTATCAGTGGTTGACAAAAAAAGAGCTCAATGGTGTAGGAGATTATTCAGTAAGTTGGAATTTCAATAAATTCTTGGTCAATGAGCAAGGAGAACTCATTGCACACTTTGGCTCCAAGGTAAAACCCATGGACGATCAAATTTTGTCACTGATCAAGTCCTAGTGAACCATAAAGGGTAGAACAACCTGTTCTTCACCTACGCTCACTCTTAGAAAATAGGCCCCAGGGCTCAAATCATGATTAAGCAAGACTGATTCATTCTTGCGAGAAGGAGGATTGCTCTGTATTAGGCTGCGACCCAAGCGATCAAAAACCTCTAGCTGATCTATTCGTTTGTCTTTTAGATAAACTTCTAATTGACCATTGCTTGGATTGGGAAATACAACAACCGAACTAAGGTCCGTGTGATCACCTTCTAGCAAAGTGGTCTTGGCAAGCAACCAAAGGTTGGGATCATATTCCACTTCGGTCACTTTAAAACCGGGATCTATTTCAATCTTTTCCGAGTTGTTTCTGTGCTGGATTACTACCGTCGTATCTTTTCCTTCCCCTTTCAATCGAAATTCAATGTTCAAAGGGAAAAATGAAACGGAAGAATGACTGCTACTTTGACCAACATCAAATTCGACTGCATTTCCTGCTTGTCTGCTCCAAATAATTTGAAGGTTAGGAAATCCCTCTTTATATACCCAGCGATCAAAAAAGTCCTGAAGACTCTGCCCGTATGACTGTTCTAAGTACCACTGCAAGTCCGCTGTTCTGGCAAATTCATAGCACAATTCTGAAGACAAGCTATAATTCTTAATTCCTTCAAAAAAGGCCACATCACCTATTTCCCATCTCAACATATGCAATACATAAGAAGCCTTACTATAGCTCAGTCTTCCACTAAATATTCTGCTCACACTGGTGGTGTCATAAACGAATACTGAACCTTGATTCTCACTTGTAGCTCTGGTAAAATGAGACATCATGTATTGCTCCCATTCTTGCCGTGGTCTCAAATATTCGTAAGCTATGGCCGTAAAATAGGTGGCAAAACCTTCATTGAGCCATATGTCTTGCCAGCTGCCGCATGTAATCTTATCTCCATACCATTGATGTGCTAGTTCATGGGCCATGAGCGTGAAATCCAAATCACTCATAAAGCTCATGGTTTGATGCTCCATTCCTCCTCCCCGGCCCCATTGAGCATGTCCATACTTTTCCGTTTTGAAGGGATAGGGTCCGCAAAGGCTATCAAAAAGGAGAATCATGTCTTCGACTTTGAGCGCTTGCGTATCCGCTATAAACATAAACTCTGGATAGATATACTCTAAAATGGGCATAGAATCCGTTGGGCTAAAATGAACATAGTGCGTGAATTCATCGTAATTGGTTACAGCTACAGCCACTAAATAGGTGACGACAGGATACCTGTGTTCCCAATTAAATACCAGCTCATTATTCTGAAGAGTATCTACTGAAATCAACAGACCCAAACCCGCTGCTTTATTGCCGTCTGGCACCTGAATCGACATATCAAAAGAGTCGATCTTATCGTACAATTGCTGTTTGCAAGGCCACCAACCATAGGCTCCATATGGTTCAGACAATGTCCAAGAAATGGGCCCAGTCATATGGTTATCATAAGAAAATCCTTTGTATTCATTCACGGATGGATCTCCGGAGTAAAAAACTTGAACTTCACCCCTTGTACCACTGTCAATGCTCGGCCATGCGATTCTCAACTCATCACTGCTGTGATCAAAAGGGATGATGCTTCCGTCCCGTATCACCGAATCGACTGTCATGCGGCTATCCAAATCAAAGGCGAGTTCGTTAAATGAAGATTGTTTGGCTTCAAAACGAGAGAGCACTGAACCGGTCACTGACCTAACTGAAGGATCAATGCGCATATTGAGCTTCTGATACAATAAATCATACTCATCCCCTTCTGCTTTGAATTTGACTCCCGCTTTAAATAAATAGGCTTCTTGCTCTGACTTGATAAGCGCTTCCCAATGATCTTGTGCCATTACAGCAGCGCTAAAACAAAAAAGGAGTATGAGAGATAAGAACCTCATGAACTACAAACTTAGGTCTATGAAAAATGATAATGCTGCTGCCTGCTTCATTTTTAAGTAGTTTTTGACTTGAACTGTGTTTTTCCTTCTCACCATTAGTTCTACTTTTGCCTACCCATGCATTGGAGAAAAACAAGCCTAATTTTGAGTCTCATTTTTGTCTTGAGCTCATGCGAAGATCGGGCCATTTTAGATCGTTATGATAATATCGCTGCATATGGCTGGGCGTATGAAGATGTTATGGATTTTGAGTTTGAAGTAGACGACACTTCGCACTATTACCAGTGGTTTGCCAATTTGAAAATTAGTTCAGATTATCCCTACAGCAATATACACTTGTACCTGAGTACCACGGCTCCAGATAGCAGTGTAAGACAAGAAGTGGTTTCCATAAAATTGGCGGAAAAAAACGGGAAGTGGCTAGGCCAAGGTGTGGGAAGAACAATCAGTTTCCAAGAAGCATTCCCCAAAAGAATGCAATTTGACCAAAGGGGTATATATGGAGTTAAACTTAAACAATATATGCGTGTTGATACCTTATTGCAGGTAAAATCAGCAGGCATACGCATAGAAAAACAAGAAGAGATTTTTTAATATGAGCAATTACGATTTGATCGTTATAGGATCAGGACCAGGTGGTTATGTATGTGCAATTAGAGCTGCGCAACTCGGAATGAAAACTGCCATCATTGAAAAGTACAACACTCTTGGAGGTACATGTCTGAATGTTGGCTGTATTCCTTCAAAGGCCATGTTGGATTCTTCTGAGCATTTCCACGCTGCTACGTCTAAGTTCGCAGAACACGGCATTTTAATCAGTGAGCCTAAAGTTGATTTTACTCAGATGGTTAAGCGCAAGCAGGCAGTAGTAGACCAAATGACCAAAGGCGTAGACTTCCTCATGAAGAAGAATAAGGTTGAAGTTTACACTGGTACCGCATCCTTTGTCGATGAGACAACGGTAGAAGTAAAGGGTGAAGGTACAAGTCAATTAAAAGCAAAAAATATAGTGATTGCTACAGGGTCCAAACCCTCTTCTCTTCCGGGAATGGAAATCGATAAAAATCGTATCATAAGCTCAACCGAAGCCCTGAGTCTCAAAGAAATCCCCAAACACCTAATCGTAATTGGAGGTGGAGTTATAGGTATGGAGCTCGGAAGTGTCTATAGGAGATTGGGCGCTGAGGTATCTGTGGTTGAATATGCCGACAGCATCATTCCAACAATGGACGCTGCCTTGGGGAAAGAATTGGCTAGGGTTATGAAGAAACAGAAAATGACTTTCTACTTGGGTCATAAAGTAAGTTCTGTTGCTGCCAAAGGCAAAAAGGTCACTGTTAAGGCAGAAGGGAAAAAAGGTGAAATTACACTTGAGGGTGATTACTGTTTGGTTTCGGTAGGTCGGCGACCCTATACAGAAGGACTCAATGTGGAAGCCGCTGGAGTGAAACTCGATGACAGAGGACGAGTAGAAGTGAATAATCAATTGCAAACCAATGTTTCCAATATATACGCCATTGGCGATGTAGTTAAAGGAGCCATGTTGGCCCACAAAGCAGAAGAAGAGGGGGTAGCAGTAGCGGAATTGCTCGCAGGACAGAAGCCCCACATCAATTATAATCTAGTGCCCGCTGTAGTCTATACCTGGCCTGAAGTGGCCGGAATTGGAGCAACGGAAGAAGAACTCAAGAAAGAAGGCCGAGCTTATAAAGCAGGGCAGTTCCCATTTAGGGCAAACGGCCGAGCGGTTGCAGGAATGGACATAGATGGTTTCGTAAAGATCTTGGCAGACAAAGAGACAGATGAAGTATTGGGTGCACATATGATTG
>JAHEKB010000041.1:0-7367 GCA_024638525.1 Bacteroidota bacterium | reverse complement strand
GTAGCCGATTTAATCATGGAAATTGGTGTGGCTATGGAGTTTAGAGCTAGTGCAGAAGACATTGCCAGAATTTGTCATGCTCACCCAACCACCAGCGAAGTGACCAAAGAAGCTGCTTTAGCCGCCACCGACAATAGAGCCATTCATTCTTAAGACCTCGGAGCAGCTTGAGCCAATCCTCCTAGTAACTCATTAAATGTAGGGCTGGGTCTCATGATCTCAGCAAGTATTTCTTCATTGGGCCAATAGTAACCTTCAATGTCTACGCTTTGGCCTTGGACAGCATTTAGTTCTTCAATTACCTTGTCTTTGGCATCTTCCATAGCAGCTGCCAGACCCGCAAATCTCTCACGAAGTTGGATATCATTGGACTGAGCTGCCAGTGCCTGCGCCCAGTACATGGCCAAATAGAAATGACTTCCGCGATTGTCTATTTCCCCTAATTTCCGCTGAGGAGACTTATTGTTCTCTAGCAATCTTTCAGTAGCTTGATCAAGCGTTTCAGCTAAGACTTTTGCTTTGGGATTGTTGAAGTTCTCAGCCAAGTGTTCCATAGAAACCGCCAAGGCCAGAAATTCACCTAAGGAGTCCCAGCGCAAATAATTATCCTCTAGCAATTGTTGAACATGCTTTGGAGCTGATCCACCCGCGCCGGTTTCAAATAGCCCTCCTCCATTCATCAGCGGCACGATAGAAAGCATTTTAGCACTGGTACCAACCTCTAAAATTGGAAATAAATCTGTCAAGTAATCTCTCAATACGTTGCCGGTAACAGATATGGTATCCTCACCTCGTCTTATTCTTTCAAGACTATAGGTTGTGGCATCTACTGGATTCATTATTTCAATGGTTAATCCATGCGTATCATACTGCTGTAAGTAAGCACTTACTTTTGTCATCAATTGAGCATCATGAGCCCTGGATTTATCCAGCCAAAAAACTGTAGGACTTCCCGTTGCTCTAGCTCTACTGACGGCCAATTTAACCCAGTCTTGAACTGCAGGATCTTTAACGGTACACATACGCCAGATGTCTCCGGCCTCAACCTTCATCTCCGCCCAAATTTTACCCTGATCATCTGTAACCTTCACAGTTCCAGTAGTCTGTATTTCAAAAGTCTTATCATGTGAACCATATTCTTCTGCCTTTTGAGCCATCAAGCCCACATTTGGAACTGTACCCATACTCCTTGGATCTAGTGCTCCATTGGCTATACAATCTTCTATAGTCGCTTGATATACACCCGCATAGCTGCTATCTGGGATAACGGCCAGCGTATCTCTTGTCCTTCCGTCAGCATCCCACATCTTTCCTCCATTTCTGATCATCGCTGGCATCGACGCGTCTATAATCACATCGCTTGGCACATGCAGATTTGTAATGCCACGATCTGAGTTCACCATAGCAATATCTGCACCACTATCTAGACATTCTTGAACCAAGTCCTCGACCGCTGAAGGAAGATTTTTCAATTTAGCTAAGAGATCGCCCAGGCCATTGTTCACATCAACTCCAGCTTCCTCAAGCTCTTGAGAATATCTATCATAAACTCTCGAAAAATAGGTCTTGACTCCATGACCAAAAATAATAGGGTCCGAAACCTTCATCATAGTAGCCTTCATATGAAGTGAAAACAAAATATTTTCCCGTTTAGCAGTATCAATCTGATCCTGGAGAAAGCCTCTCAGGTCGGCCACACTCATAAAGGTCATATCACAGATTTCATCCTTCTGTACCTCAATATCAGACTTGAGCAGTTGAACCCCATTCTCTGTTACTAGCTCAATTTTTAATTTGCTGTTATAGGGCATGCAGATGGACTGCTCGTTCGATCTGAAATCGCCTTTGTTCATACACGCAACACGAGTCTTAGAGTCAGATGACCAAGCTCCCATGCTATGAGGATTCTTCTTGGCGTAGTTCTTAACTGCTTTAGGTGCTCGTCTATCAGAATTCCCCTCTCTTAAAACAGGATTGACCGCACTCCCCTTTACTTTATCATACCTAGCTTTGATCTCCTTCTCAAGATCAGTATTTACTTCTTCGGGGTAATCTGGCAATTCATAACCCTTTTCTTGCAATTCATTGATTGCCGCTTTTAGCTGCGGCATAGATGCTGATATGTTGGGAAGTTTGATAATATTCGCTTCCGGCTTTTTAGCCAATTCACCCAGATTAGCCAAGGCATCCTCCACTCTTTGATTTTCAGACAAATAATCTGGAAACACCGCTAATATTCTGGCGGCAAGTGAAATATCTTTCAGCTCCAACTCAATGCCGCTTCCCGATGTATACGCTTTAACTATCGGTAAAAAAGAAAAGGTTGCCAATGCTGGTGCCTCATCTGTTTTTGTATATATAATCTTCATTAATTCACTATCACTTTCTCGATCGCATTGTCGTATAAGTCTCTATACTCCGACAATTGACCCCAATTGTTTTCATCTATTACGCATTCGCTTCCTTTGACCGCTCCCAACTCTTCAAAATCAATATCAATCAGTTCTTTAACCGCTGCTAAATTCTCAGGCTTAATGCTGATTACTATTCTGCTCTGCGACTCTCCAAACCAATAGGCATCAGCCCTCATTTCTGATTGCTGGCTAACTTCAAATCCATTACCACTAGCCATAGCACTTTCTAGCAATGTCGTAAAAAGCCCGCCTTCAGAAACATCATGCGCAGATTGCACCAATCCCGCTTTAATCAAGTTCTGCAAATTCTGCTGCAACTGAAACTCTTCATCCAAATCAAACTCAGGGCAGGGAGATAAGTCAACACCTTTGATCTTTGCTAAATATTGAGATGAGCCAAGGTCATTTTTTGATTTACCCAACATCATGATCACATCGCCTTGACTTTTATACCCTAAGGTTGTGATGTGTTCTGATTTCTCTATTACGCCAACCATACCAATCGTAGGCGTCGGATAAACTGCATTGCCTTTCGAATCTTGATTGTAAAAACTGACGTTTCCACCGGTTACCGGGGTTTTGAATTTTTTACAAGCCGCTTTCATACCCATAATGGCATTCTTGAACTGCCAATAAACTCCTTTATCATAGGGATTACCAAAATTCAAGCAATTTGTTACCGCGCTGGGAACCCCTCCTGTACACACGATATTTCTTGCCGCTTCTGCCACTGCAATGGCCGTTCCTTTCTCGGGATTTGCATGCACATAACGCGCATTACAATCGACGGTCAAGGCCAAACTTCTGTCTGTATTCTTGATCTTGACCACCGCGGCATCACTGCTTTGATTTGTGCTTTGATTGATCGTACCCACCATGGAGTCGTACTGCCGGTATACCCATCTTTTAGACGCTACATTTGGCAATGAGATGATCTTTCTAGAAACCCCTGCTAGATCTGTACTTTCTTCAATGGAGTTGGGGTCAAATGAATTTATCTTCTCGAGATAGGCTGGCTCTTCCCACTCTCTGTGATAAACCGGCGCTCCTCCTCCTAAAACCAAACTCTCTGCTGGAATTTCTGCTTCACAAACGCCGTCTTTCCAATATTCTACATTCCCTGTATCGGTCACCTCTCCTATTTGATTATAGGTAAGGTCCCATTTCTCCAGTATTTTTTCAACTTCAGCCTCGCGACCTTTTTTTACCACTGCCAACATTCTCTCCTGAGATTCTGAAAGAAGGATTTCCCATCCTTTCATATCGTCCTGTCTCAAAGGAACCTCAGACAGGTCTATCTTCATTCCCGTCTCACTCTTGGCGCTCATTTCTGAGGTCGAACAAGTAATTCCGGCAGCGCCCATATCCTGTAATCCAACAACTGCTCCGGTCTTAATTATCTCCATGGTGGCTTCAAGTATTAGTTTCTCCCAGAAAGGGTCACCGACTTGAACCGCAGGTAAGTCATCCATGGCATCTTCTCCGATGTCCTTGCTCGCAAATGCCGCCCCTGCAATTCCATCCTTGCCCGTAGCTGATCCATAGATATAAACTGGATTTCCTACTCCTTCTGCGATGGCAGATACCTCTGCCCCAACATCCATAATGCCCACACTCATGGCATTAACCAGAATATTGGTTTCATAAACATCGTCAAAATAGACCTCTCCACCCACGGTAGGAATCCCAAAACTGTTACCGTAATCTCCTATGCCTTTAACCACACCTTTCACTAACCATTTGGTCCGATCTGAATGGATGTTCCCAAACCTCAAAGAGTTCAATTGCGCAATGGGCCTAGCACCCATAGAAAATATGTCTCGATTTATTCCACCCACTCCTGTCGCTGCACCTTGATATGGTTCAATTGCACTAGGATGGTTGTGTGACTCTATCTTAAAACAACAAGCCAAACCATCGCCGATGTCCACCAATCCGGCGTTCTCTTCTCCTGCCTCGGCCAGCATCATTGGTCCTTCTTTAGGCAATTTCTTTAGCCAGACTATGGAGTTCTTATACGAGCAGTGCTCACTCCACATTACAGAGTAGATGCTCAATTCTGTGAAGTTTGGTGTTCTGCCCAGTACTTCTTTAATTTTTTGAAATTCTTCCTCGTTAATTCCCAATTCTAGGGCTTGCGATAAGGTAGCTTCTTGCGGTGCTGTACTCATGCTAATTTTATGAGCCGCGAAATTAGGAAAGGCACTAGGAAAAATCGCATTTGTTGATAATAAAAGCACTGTTCCAATCCACTGAAAAATTCAACAATTACTATACATTTGCCTTCAGAAACAAGGGGTGTTCAGATTACAGATCTGGGCTGAGATGATACCCTTATACCTGATCCGGGTAATGCCGGCGTAGGAATGTGTATCAACTCATCCTCCTTTAATACATAGGAGAATGAAAAAAACAGTACTGTTATTCTTATTTGCTATATGCCTTCAGCAGGCAACGGCACAAATTGTGCTTCATGGAAAGCTTATCAGTGCTGAAGATGGCACTGTAATTTCGGGAGCCAATGCGCGTTTGTTAGATGGCTCATCCGCGATCAGCACAACGGTAAGTGATGAGATGGGGAATTTCAGTTTAAGTGCACCAACAGCAGGACAATATCGCTTATTGATTTCCCACCTTGGCTTTATTCAATACGAGCAGCAAATCAATCTGAGTGAAGATCAATTCAAGAGCTTCACACTAAGTAAAGATGTCACCTCCATTGAGGCCATTTCCATTTCATCTTTAAGGGCAAAAGCAAACAATCCTTCTACCCGAAGCAATCTGTCCAAAAATGATATTCAACTATTGGATCAGTCCAAGGACTTTCCATTCTTATTGAATATCACACCCTCGACTGTAATATCTTCAGATGCGGGCAATGGTGTGGGTTATACGGGTATTCGGATTCGAGGTATAGACCCTACTCGGGTAAATGTTACCATCAATGATATTCCGCTTAATGATGCAGAAGGTCAAGGCGTATTCTGGGTAGACCTTCCTGATCTTGCGAGTTCCACTGGAAGCGTTCAAGTGCAGCGCGGAGTGGGAACATCCACCAATGGCGTGGCCGCATTTGGAGCAAGCGTCAATGTTCAAACCGATGCGCTTACTACTGAAAAAATACTCAGGACTGACCTGAGCGCAGGCAGTTTCAATACGCAGCGATTAAGCCTATTGGCATCATCAGGTCGATTTATGAAGAAGTGGGCTGCACAGGGCCGCTTGAGTTTAATTCGATCTGACGGCTTTATAGACAGGGCGAGTTCAGATTTACAATCGGGGCAATTTACTATTGCGAGATACGACAAGCGCAGTATGATTAAGGCCAACGTTATGCTCGGTCATGAACGGACATACCAAGCGTGGTGGGGTATTCCCCAACCAAAATACAAAAACGATGAAGCAGAATTGAACCGCTATATCTCACAACTGTGGATTACGGGACCAGATCTGGAGAATTTGAATAGGTCAGACTCAAATACCTACAATTACTATACGTATAAAAATGAGGTAGATGATTATACTCAAAACCACTTTCAATTGTTCTACCACTATCTATTTCCCAAGGGGCTGAGGGCCAAAGTAGCCTTGCACTATACACGCGGAAAAGGATATTTTGAACAATATTTGAGAGACCAAATTTTGTCTGACTATGGCATATCACCAAACATAGACGGTCAAGATACCACATACATATCTAATGTAGTAAGACGAAGATGGTTAGACAACCACTTTTACGGCACCGTGGCATCGGTCAATTACCAGCATGGTTTTATAGACCTGACCATAGGAGGCGCTTACAATGAATACCGGGGCAGACATTTTGGAGAGGCAATACAGACCGATTTCACAGAATACGAAGGCCTTAATGCCATTTACTATGACAATGATGCATTCAAGACAGATGGAAACAGCTATGCCAAAATTCAATTTGATTTTGGATCCATCCATCCTTACTTAGACCTTCAGCTGCGTTGGGTAAAATATAGTTTCTTTGGTCTTGATGATCAGGCTGATCGCGCAGAACAGACGGTAAACTATCAATTTGCCAACCCTAAATTTGGTCTAGTTTACAGAATAAATCCACTATTTAGTCTCAGAGGCATGTACGCAGTTGGAAATAGAGAACCTGTTAGAGACGACCTGATTAATTCTACACCTCAGAGCAGACCCGGACCGGAAACCCTTGAAGATATCGAACTAGGAATAGACTTTGGCACATACAGATTTCGTCTATCAATGACCGCCTATCAAATGAATTATACAAACGCCCTTATTTTAACAGGTGAGGTAAATGACGTTGGAGCATATACGAGAATCAATGTTGAAGAAGCCTACAGAAAGGGACTTGAATTCGGTTTTGCCTCTCGGCTGAACAGGCAGATCAGCGCAGGTGGTAATATCACTTTCTCTGAGAACATAGTACCTGAATTCACAGAATACATAGATGATTGGACCAATGGCGGACAAATTGCCTTTAAACATGAGAGCACTTCCTTGGCTTTTTCACCGAAGATCGTTTCAAGTGCATATCTAAATATGAAACTAAACAGTGCCTTGAGCCTTGACCTCATTGGCAAATATGTTGGAGATCAATACTTAGATAATACGGAAAGTGAAGATAGAAAGCTGGATGCATTCAACACCTTAAATATGGCGGCGCATCTGAATTTCCAAAAGCTTAAAAAATTGAAACTCCTTCAATTGCACCTATATTTAAATAATATCACCGGCGAGAACTACGCGCCAAATGGTTATACTTTCTCCGGACAGATCGATGGCGAACGTGAAAGCTTCAATTATGTCTATCCTATGGCAGGCTTCAACTGGATGTTAAAACTCAGCATTGAGTTGGGAGGAAAAAAAACTGACAACCTATTTTAAGAATCCAAATTCTTCGTTTCTTTCTCTTCTATTATGCAGAGATCTTGTCTTATCCCTATTGCTCTAAAC
>JAHEKB010000236.1 GCA_024638525.1 Bacteroidota bacterium | reverse complement strand
CATCAATGAGTATGAAATTCTGATCGGGGCCTCCTCCCCTCACGATTAGCCCAGGATCGCCAAGCCCCACATTTTGCAGACCACCACTAAGCCGCAGATTATTCAGTGCATCCACCTCACCACCGAAACTTGCAATGCGCATGGCATTGGGATCTACTTCATCAAAGGATTTAGAACTGATATCCATTGCATTGCCCTGCTTGGGTCTTACATCAATTGCCGTCATCCTAGATATGGGCGGCAGTTTAAATTCTGCAAAAACATCTGAACTCGTTCTAACCACAACTTGTAAAAATTGGAAACCGTCTTTGATGATCAAAACACCAAGACTGTCAGCAGAAGTAGACCATCTGAAAAGACCATTGTCATCGCTGAAGATCAATTGATCTGATTCTGAGATTATTATACGAGCTTGTGGAATGACTTCTCCATTTGCTTCGTTTCTTACCACACCTATTAAAGATCGCCGTGAAACTAAAGTCGATCTCAAAAAAATATGCCCTTCTACTACTTCATACTCTAAATGGTAGTCCGTCTTTAAAAGACCCAAAAGGTCTCTGAGCACCATATCTCTTAAATGGATGTCTGCAATTATTGATTCGAGGTCTTCCTGTTTGTAGGCAAATCTGACATTGATCTTCTCTTCTAAGCTAGAGAGACAGCCAACCAGATTTCCACTGCAATCAAAGCTTTTAATCTTTGTGTCAAGTACGCCTTGAGCTCTGACTTTAGAACCAAGACAAAGAATGATCAGCAATATGAAATAGCTCACGAACCTCACTGTCGCAAAATACGACAAAAGCCTACTAGGAAAAGGAGTTGAAAATCAGTAGAAATTCAGAATTTACTATCGAGATACAATTACGCCATTCTCTTGAAGGTCTAAATCAAGACCACTGAGCTTTGACAATAATTCAATACAAGAATGAATATCGTCTTTTGGTAAACTGATAGTATAGCGTTCTGATAAGTGTTTGCGTGTAACTCTATGATCCACTTCATAGTGCTTGCTCAGCTCCAGTAATATTTGTTTTAATGGGACACTTTGACATCTGATTTCATCACTGTCAACCCATAATACGGTGCTGTTGTCGTTCAGAATATTCAGTTCGAGTCCATCTAACTCCAACCTTTGACCAGCAGATAAGCTGCTTGGCTTACCCTTGGGATCTGTGAATATTACGCTTCCCTCAATCAGATCAATAGCTAAATAATCCGATCCGGCGAGTTGAAAGAGGTTAAACTCTGTACCTGTCACTTTAACTTCCCCCATATCTGTCTCTACGACAAAAGGTATTTCAGCTTTTTCAACCCGAAATAATGCTTCTCCATCCAACCTAAGCCTTCTTTCATCTACACCAAAGGATTTGCTTTGAAACAGCTCAGATCCCTCGCTTAAAACTATTTGAGAATGATCTAAAAGTTCAACTTGACTCTGCTCCTTATTGGCAGTATATGTTTGGCCCTTCGGGACCATTAAATAAATTCCTACAGAAAAGGCTGCGAGTATTAAAATACTCGCAGCCACTTTTAGCCAATCAAAGCCAAATACCTTTTCAGGTGCTTTTACTATTGCTTTGAAATCTTGCCATGATTCATCCAGCCTAGAGTCATCATGGTTTAATCGGTTAGTTAGTTCCCATACTTGGGCATATGATTCATAACGGGTCTTAAAATCCTCAGAGGAGGCGAGTTTTTCTTTGACCAAAAGCACTTCTTCCTCACTGGCGTTGCCGGAGAAATAATTGCTCAATATGTTATCATAGTTTTTCACTTAATAGTCCAATGAACGTGTCTGAATCCTTAGATACTGAAGGGTTTGCCTATTCTGTTCGCTCTCGTTTAACCAACTATTGACCAACTGAACTTCCACTTGGTCGCATCGTTGAAATAAATACTTGAGCAATAGATTACATTCCCAGTTCACATACATAGTACACCTGATTTGTTGTTTACCCCTACGGTAAATTCATTTTTTTTCTAAAAAAGTTTAAAGCCTTGGTCATTTGGTTCTCCACGGTTTTCACAGATAATTCCAATAGTTCAGCTATTTCATTGTTCTTTAAACCGTCAAAACGACTCATTTTAAACACTTGTCTGCATTTTGGAGGCAATTCATTCAACCAATTATGCAATTGTTGACGATCCTCTTTCTCTTCTAAACCACTGAGAGGAGTGCTCATATCTTCAATGTCACGTTCGATTTGCAGCCATGATTTCTTTTGAGCTCTCAAGAAATTCAGGCAAGAATTCTTTGTAGCTCTAAAGCTATATGACTTTAACCTTTCGGCTGCTTTTAAATCAAATGGTCCCAACTCATCTCTTCTTTCCCAAAGTTTTAGGAAAACATCATTGACTACTTCTCTTGCATCATCATCAGAGCCGAGAATGTACCGCGCGTAGTTGAACAATGCCGGATGCAGTTGCTCGTAAAAGGCCTGAAAATATGTGAGATCCTGAGCCAATCGGATTCAAAAGTAGTTTAGAGGACTGTTGCCTTATGCACCGAGGGTTAAATGGCGTTTTGTATTGGAGACGGCGCAGGGAAATCTGGGTCGTAATGCTTCTGGGGGCTACGCCTCTCCTCCCCACGAGAAATTTAGTCATTAATCAGCTTTATTCATAAAGAAACACAAGAACGCGAATCGAATCTTTATCAAGGTAGGTTCCATAGTATATTTACCTCTCGAATGAAATTCTACCTAATTGTATTTGCTGTACTTCTGTTTGCCTGTAAAACCCTTTCTACAGATTACATGGATCACAGAAAATCGTTGAATACCTTATCATGCGACATCAATTCGGAGCAAGAGGTAAATGCCACTTTATTCAAGCTTCTAGCTTTCGATACATCCCGAGTAAATGATAATGTAGATTGGTATTATAAAGATCTTGGCTTTACACTTTATGTACTTTCAGCCATGAACCCCGATTCAACTGATTTTAGCTCTGCCATAGAAGCCTATGAATCCGGAATAAAGGTAAACCCAGCAAACAGTTCCATATGGTGGGATTTGGGTATCTGCTATTACTTCCAAGGCGATTATAGACAAGCATTGAATGCCTTTGAGGAATATAAAAAGCACTCAGATCCAGCCTATTTTGATGAACAAGGGTATGCTGAAATGATCTCAGATTGTCAGAAAAGACTAAACGAATAATAAAGGTTGACTTCTTTCTTGCCCTTCGAAACACGTTGAAACGGATTACTAGCTCCACTTTGTTCCGCTCGTGATCCTGAAGGGGACCTTTCATGATCAGAACATCATGCACACGGATTGGCTCCTTACAGTCGCCCATCCTGAAGGGGGTCTTTCAAAGAAAAACCCACAAAGAAT
>JAHEKB010000040.1 GCA_024638525.1 Bacteroidota bacterium | reverse complement strand
CTGTGGTGCTCAATGAGTGCACATATTCATGAATAACAACCTCGGTATCTTCAGCATCATCTACGCCGCCGTCGCCGTATTCAATGGTGTATGCATCAGGGTCAAACTGGGAGTTGTCTGAACCTCCTAAAGCATGGACATCTAAATATACTTTCAAGGCCAAATTATCATAGCCTAAGGCTTGGAGGTAGCTGTGGTATTCTACCAAGTGGTGAAAAGCATTGACAGCCTCAAAACGCTCCTCTGATCTGTTGTAGAAGAAGGTATCACTGGCATTGGCGTAATTGTCGTAATAATAAGGCCAACTCAATTCTTTGAACTCAAAGTAGGGGTGTTCTAGGTAAAAAGAATCGTTTCTGTAAACAGCATGGGTGTTCACCTGATAGAGTTGTGCCTGCAAACTATCGCTGTTCTGATCGCCATTGTCTTTATAGCTACCCCCATAGGTGGTTCGAGCTGAATTTGTGGGATTTACTTGAAAGACCCTGCTTTTAACTGTGCTGTCCCCAAAGTATCTATAGTGTTCCTGAGCATATAGCACTCTCTCCATATGATCTCGATATTCATAGCGAGGTCTTTTGATTTCATCTATATAGGTTTTTGTGACCAAAAGCCAACCTTCGATTGTATGAATACAGCTTTCTCCTTGTTCAGGAATCAAATCTTGATTCACTTGATCTAGGAAGTTTTGAAGCAGGACCTTACCGTCCTTATAAATGTGGATACTGAGTCCGGAGAAAAGCACTTCAGTACCCTTGTAATAATGCTTGTAATTTCTGTGTTCTGCCAGAGCAGATTTATGGCTTGATTCCAATTGCAGTCCATTTTCAGCATCCGTAAACAAGCTCTGTAGGTAGTTCTCCAACTGATCTACTACTATCATCTCCTGTCTGTATTGCGGATAGACAATTTCTACGGAAGGTTTGAAACTAAATAGGGGTAATGACGTGAAAATCAATAGTATGTAAGAAATAATTCTCATAAATTTATCCAGCGTAAGGTAGGTATTTTGTCTAATTCTATTCGTAATTCTGAGGTCAAACTTTTAGAACATTCTAATATGAATTGACCGTCGGCATGCCAACCATCTACACCATGCTGTTTGTTGAGCACATTATACCAGAGGTGCTGATGTGTCGCTGCAATGGTACAAGTTAAACGATCTTTTAATTCGAGTTCTGTGATATTTGATTTAGCTATCCCTTGTTGGACAGCTGTGCCATAGGCTTTAATCAATCCAGGAATACCCAGTTTCTTGCCACCGTAATATCTGATTACAGTTGCTACAACATAGCTGAGATCTGCAGATAGCAAAGCGTTGAGTATGGGTCTGCCAGCAGAATTAGAGGGTTCACCGTCATCACTGAAATACTGTATTTCATTTGCGAGCCCTATGATATATGCAGAACACACATGGGTGGCAGTTGAATACCTTTCTTTTTCAGATTTGACGAAAGCCACAGCCTCTTCTTTTGAATGAACGGGTTTCAGATGCGCGATGAACTTGCTTCCTTCATGCTTGAATTCTGCATGACTCTCGCTAGTGATGCCTCTGTAACTATAGTCCGACATAAGCAATGGAAATAATGGCCAAGATAGCTAGGAACAAACCGAGCTTGTTTTTAATCGACAATTGTTCTCCGAAGATGAGCACGGATAAAAAGGTGCTTAGCAATACGATGCTTACATTGTTTAACCCAAATACTAAACTGCTTTGGGTGTGAAATGATTGCAAAGCCAAGAGCAGGAAATAAATGGAAAAGAAGTTCGGGACTCCCAAACTCAGTCCGGCGATGTTGTTTCTCCATGACCACTGAAAGCGGGATTGACTATAGCGAATCAGGCTGATGGCACTTCCCATGAGAAAAGCTCCCAAAAAAATGGTCATGCTTATATGTGAATATGAAAGCTGATCACCGATCTTCTGCTCAATGATTTTAAGTGAAAAATCAATGATGCCTGAACCGATGAACACTCCCAGCGGTAGCAGGATATAGTGACGATTTAAGTGAATCTCATCTTTTACTGTAATCAAGTAGATGCTGGCCAAAGCCAAGAAAAGTCCGATGTAAAAGATAAAATGGACTTGCTCCTTTAATACCACCAGGGCTAATGCAATTGGAATAACCATAGCCATCTTGCTAGCAACGGCATTTACACTGATACCTAAGCGGGCAGTGGTAAGTGCCATGAGGTAAAAGATAAGAACAAAGAAACATCCCAAGAGCAGCAGCCATGGAAACCAACTACTTCCTATAAATTGGCCAATGGGATAGGAGCCAATCATGACCCAACCCGTTAGAAAGCAAACTGCATAATTGACCACGATGGCTGGGAATCGCTCAATTTTGTAATGTTCAAAGCCCCTGAAGATCAAATTGATAGCTGAACTGCAAGCTATGCTCAGAAAGAGAAAGATCCAGGCATTCATCGATTCAAATAATGCAGGACTTTATCTGAACCCAACTCGATGATTTCTGTTTCACGAGCTTTAATCTCTGGAGCCGGAACGCCCTTTTTCCATTCAAGCGGGCTACATATTCTATAGCATTCATTCCAATAGCCATGATCTATGAGGCTCTGGGCAAGCTGAGAACCACCTTCTACCAGCACGCTTTGCACGCCTTGCTTGTGCAGGTACTCCAACATTTCTTCCAAGAATGTGTGCCTGTTTAACTTGACAAATCTCAAACCATTCACTTCCTCTGCACTTAAGGTATTGAAAATCCATGTTTGCCCTTCTTTGAGCAGGCGCAAACTGGATTCTACTGTATTATTTCTAGAAACGATCAATTTGAGCGGGTCACGACCTTTAACATGTCTAACGGTCAATTTAGGATTGTCCAGATTGGCGGTTCTTGCGCCAATCATCAGTGCCATATGTTCCGCCCTCAATTGATGAACGAATTCCTTGCTTTCCTCACCGCTGATTTGCTTGCCAGAATAGAGGTCAGCAATGTGTCTTCCAATGAAGCCATCTTTGGTTTCTGCCCATTTTAGACAGATATATGGGAGTTTATTAGTGTGGAAGAAATAAAACTTTCGATTTAAATGCTCGCATTCCTTTTGCAAAATATTTATAACGACTTCTATTCCAGCTGCCCGCAATTTGTCAGCCCCTTTTCCCGCTACTTCGGGATTTGGATCCAATGAACCTATAACCACCTTTTTAAAGCCTTTTTCAATGATGAGGTCAGCACAAGGTGGAGTCTTTCCGTGATGGGCACAAGGCTCTAAATTAACGTAAAGTTCAGATTGTCTGGGGTCTATGTCTTTGGTCAAGCTGTTAATAGCCACAACTTCTGCATGGGGTCCTCCAAAGAATTCGTGATGGCCTTCAGACACTACTTTCTCATTGTAAACCACAATACAACCCACCATGGGATTGGGAGCCACAAATGCTGAACCTCTCTTGGCGAGTTCAATACACTGACTCATGTATGCTTGCATTTGCTCCATGTTCTCAAGCTTTATTTCTCACGAAATTCATAGGTTTGAGCCCTTGGAAGAACTCAGAGATATCCACGAACTGTTCCTAAAGCACTTAAAAGTGAATAAAGGTGAACGGGAAACACGGTCATTATTTCTGTTTGCTATGGAACAAATCGATGGTTTAGATCAGAAATCCTTGCTCTTAAATAAGAAGACTGATAGACCCGAGGAGTACCTGAAATGCTTAGATAGCATTGTGAACGGAATACCCATACAGTATCACTTCGGTAAAAGCTGGTTTTGCGATCTGGAGTTGACCGTTAATCCTTCTGTTTTGATTCCCAGACCGGAGACTGAAGAATTGGTGCAATGGATTATCGCAGACAATAAGGACAAAGAACTAAGTATACTAGATGTTGGCACAGGCAGTGGATGTATAGCGATTGCATTGGCTAAGAATTTGAATTCTGCGCGCATATCGGCCTGTGATTTGAGCGCTGAAGCGCTTGTTGTTGCCAAGAGCAATGCAGAGCTACACGGCTTGAGCATTGATTTTATTCAGTGTGACGCATTGATAGACCCATTATCTGATGCGGATATTATTGTGTGCAATCCGCCTTATATACCTAAACAAGAGCGCTCGGAGATGCCATTGGATGTGGTAGATCACGAGCCTGAAATGGCTCTATTTGTCCCCGACAGTAAGCCACTTCTGTTCTATGAGAGGATAATTGAGATAACATGGACGAGAAAATCTTCTTGCTATGTTGAAATTCATGAGGATTATAAATCGGATTTAGAGCAATTGCTTTATAAATTTGGAGGAAGCTTCCATTTTAAGAAAGACCTGCAAGGGAAATTCAGAATGTTGAGATTTACCGCCAATGAAACTATTTGACCCTGGATTGGGCCGTAAGTACGCCCACAATACCAAACGAATCATCAATAAAGATGGTAGCTTCAATGTGGTGCGTAAAGGCATCCGCAATCAGCGATATCAGCAATTGCTAAAAATGAGCACCTTTCAGTTCTTATTGAATATCACCTTTGTTTATCTACTATTTAATCTATTGTTCGCTTCGGCATATTTAATCATAGGTACAGATAGCATAAGTTTTGCAAATGAAGACATTCAGGACATGCCACCTGTTCTTAAGGCTCTTTTCTTCAGCATGCAGACCTTTACCACTGTTGGATTTGGTAGCATATACCCCAATGATCCCATGGCCAATTTTATCAGTGGTATGGAAGCCATGGCGGGTTGGTTATTCTTCGCTGTAGCAACGGGTCTCGTCTACGGTCGATTTAGCCGGCCTTCAGCGCGAATACTCTTTAGCAATAATGCCTTGATTTCTCCATTTAAAGATGGCAAGGGATTGATGTTCAAGGTGGTAAACAGAAGGCCCAATGTATTAATGGAAATGGAAGCAAGGGTTATGCTAGCCATGGATGTAGATGAGGGGGAAGAAGTTTTTAGAAGGTATTTTAACTTGAAATTGGAGAGCTCGACCATTCATTTTTTCCCATTGAGTTGGACTTTGATTCACCCCATTAATGATAGCAGTCCTATTTATGGTCTCAATGCCGACGATCTCAAATCCAAGTCTGCAGAATTACTCATATTAATAAAGGGCTTTGATGATACCTTCAGTAAGCACGTGCACTTGAGATTTAGCTATACATCCGATGAGTGGGTATGGGGAGCTCGATTTGTAAGAAACTATCAGTCGCAGGAAAATGGAGAGATTCTCCTAGACATAGATGCAGTGCATGATTATGAATTAACGGAAGAATGAGAAAGAGGGTAGGGATATTTAGAGATCCGGAATTCTATTTCCTCCTTTTTTACAATCTTGCAATCATAGTACTTTATGCGTTGGACAAGGTTGAACCCATGTTTGTTATATGGGCATTTTTACTCCAGTCCATTTTTATGGGTGCACAGTTTGCAATCCACAATTTCATAAGAGTAACCCGTGCTTCAGGATTGTTTCCTCTTAAGAATCACGCAGTAACTGGATTTTTTGTCGTTCATTTTGGTGGTTTTCACTTTGTCTACATCATTTTTCTCATGGTAATGAGTACAGACATTGGAGACATAGACGTATTGGTAGACATGATTAAATACGTGCGCTATACGGCCATTTTCCTACTTATCAATTTGGTTTTGTTTACAGGGAGGGAGGTCATTCCTTCAGCACCCAGCAAGATAACGCCCAATATCTTCATGACCTATCTAAGGGTCATTCCCATGCATCTCGTAATCATTTTTGGTTTCAACAACAGCGATTTTGTCATTGACGCTTTTATTGTTTTCATTGACGGTTTCATTGTTTTCATGATTATCAAGCTCATACTGGATTTCGTTTTCTACCTGTTTTTGGGAGGAGAGGAGATAGCCTACGACGACATAGAGTTAGAAAAAGTAAGCAAGGATGTGGACAGACGCTTCGAAGAACTGGAAAACAAAAAGAAGCCTTCTTAACAATTACTCGATTTTTGTTTGAAATGAGGCATTGAGTTTTATTTTTGCATCCGCTTTTAAGTTCTTAACAAGCGAGAGTAGCTCAGCTGGTAGAGCATCACCTTGCCAAGGTGAGGGTCGCGAGTTCGAATCTCGTCTCTCGCTCCATAAAAAGAGGGACCATGTCCCTTTTTTTTTGCCCCGGTGGTGGAATTGGTAGACACGCAGGACTTAAAATCCTGTGGCCTCACGGCCGTACGGGTTCGACCCCCGTCTGGGGCACTGGAAAAGACTTCTTAGGAAGTCTTTTTTGGTTTAAACTCAATAAAGAATTCTCTGCCTGCTCTGGGAGGGATGGAATTATAGCACTCTTCTAAGTGAACAATTTCAAAATCCGGCTCGAATAAACTTCTGTATTCAATCTCATTGCCACCAAAGGGAGGCCCGTCCTCTTTCTGCATATTGAATAATACTCCAGCCAGCACACCATCGGGCCTAATGATCTTGTGCATATGCTCTGCATAAAGGGGACGAAGCTTGGGATCTAGGGCGCAGAAGAAGGTTTGCTCCAATATCAGGTCAAAGCTTTGATTCAGCTCAAAAAAGTCACCAACTATAAAGTGATCGTTTGGAAAATGGCTGACCCTTTTTAGAAAATCATTTTTGGCCTCTGGAGCCAGGTCAATAATATAAACGGAGCTATAGCCTTTATGGTGAAGGTATTCTGCCTCATAGGCTCTACCTGCTCCTGGAATTAGTATCTCACTGTCCTTGCTCAGCCCCCGACTTTCCACATAATGGGTTAAAGCTAGGTTGGGATAACCAATGTCCCAGCCTGTCTGCTCATTGAGATAGCGCTGGTTCCAATATGCTGCGTCCATTAGCTCCTCTCCGTATTATTCTTCCTCGGCTTGCTGTCCTTTTTGGGTTCAAGCTTTCTCTTTTCAATGGGTGGAGGAGGCGGTGGCGGAGGTGGATTATCCTCTTGAGGAGGATCTGTATATTTTTTTGGCGTACTGCTTGGTGTTCCACCGGATGAAGGTCTGCGTTCAACTTTGTAGAACTGAAAACGTATTCCACCATTGATTAGCAACATATCGGTCTCTGAAAATACATGAGGATATCTCAGTACAGGTCCCTCCTGGTAAATATCCTCCAAAGGCATTACGGCACCAATACCGCCCTCAGTATAAGTTACTCCTGCTTCTAGAATGATGTATTTGTTGAGTTGATAGGTCAGCCCTAAACTGCCACCGTAATGAAAGCGATTGGTATACACTACTTGGTCGTATACAGTAAGTGATTCAAATTGCGGGTTAAAATCCGGATTCTGAGCTTGAATTTGCTGTTGGGTATTAAATAATCTATGACCAATGAGTGCTTCTGCATAAGGCTGCACACGTCCATTGCCAAAGCTAAAGCGAGCCAAAGCAAAGGTTCCATACATGCTATTGCTAACTTTTACATCTCCGTAGTCTTCTGTAGGTGTGTTAAGTAGGATGGGATCAAACTCTTTTTTATCCATTCCGGATATATCCATTCTACCCCCAAACTGAAAATGAGCCCAAGAACCCATAGGGAATTTGCGGCTCAAGTATGAAATACTCATTCCGTGACCATCATCGTAGTTGACATTCTTAAGGCCGTTTTGAGGGCAGGCCCTGAAGTATCCGAAACCCAGGCTTCCTCTAGCTTCTTGTGAGAATGAAGAAAGTTGAGAGCCTATAAGTAGTAGTAATACAATTCGTCTCATGCAATACATAGTACAAAGATGGTGCCTTTTACTGAAGCTTTGGGTTTTCCTTATGCCGCTGTGCGTCTCTTTTGCTTTTCTTGTCCAGATTAGACAACACCGCATCAGTCAGATCGATCCCGTGCTGATTGGCTAGGCAAGTAATCACAAAGAGAACATCTGCAATCTCATCTGCAATACTGCTGGAAACTTCTCCTTTCTTAGTGCTTTGTTCTCCGTGTTCTCTAGCCATTATCCTGGCTAATTCGCCGACTTCCTCCATGAGTAATGCGGTATTGGTAAGTGGCTGAAAATAGCGTACACCAGTGGTTTGTATCCATTGGTCCACCTTGTTTTGATAATCTTTGAGAGTCATGTCGAGTAATTTAAAGATAAACTTTTAGAAGCTCCAAGTATTGCGTTCGGCATCATAGGGTTCTATCGAAAATTTGATGCCGTTGCGAAGACCAAAATCATTGGATTGCGCCAAGACATAATAAATACCCAGGCGCAATCGCTGACGACCAATTTTGAAAACCCTGTTTAAGCCGTAGTAAAGCTCCGAGTATTGGTATGACCTCTCGGGAGCGTATAAAAATCCAGCGCCCGCCATGGATCGAATTCCGGATCGCCTAAAGCCTGGGATTCTACTGGTTATAAATCCATTGAACTGATGGACATAATGCGCTTCTAAAAACCAATTGAAAGTAGGGAATGTGGTGTCAATCAATTGAAAGGTATACATAGCCGGAGTAAAGAGGTAAGGATCTCCTCCTCTTTGATATTTGTAATCCATAATACTCAATCGGGTGGTGTCGAAGAATTTTCCCACGATTACATTGTATTCTGAGGTTCCCAACGTTCCGATATTAAACAGCTGTCTTATACCAAATTCTAAGTATTCGTATTTATTGTTTGATTGAAAAACATTGTCCCAAGCCCTTCGATAATCCACGCTAAATGTAGGAAAGCGCGACCCCAGCACTATTTTTTGATTGGGTTCTCTGAGATACAGTTGTTTGGGCGTAAACGAAATCCCTAGGCTGGTGACGAAATTGTTACTTGAGGGAAAACGCACGGGTTGGTTGTTCTCAAAAAGTGAATCACCGAATGAAGTGAATTTAAAATTGCCCAAATCTTTTCTCATTATGTAATTGGTGCCAATCCTAGCATAAAAACCGTTAAAGAGCTCCGTGCTGTGATTTAAGTAGATATAGGATTGTTCATAGAAATTATCTCTCCTGACTATATCACTTAAGGTGGCGAATTGATTTACAAAACCAAAGTATTTACCAAAGTTTACACCCACCCTAGACAAGCGTTTGGGGTTATACAGATGGTTGATTTGTAAATTTCCCTTGATGTCTTTGTTCAAGAATCCATAGTTGAAAAAGGGCTGAACAAAAATGCTTCGTCTATCTTCAAACCGCTTGAAATAGCTGAAGCTATATCTTAGTCGCCATCCACCAATAGCCAAGGGATCTATAAGGTTTATTGCGGGGTCAAAGAACCAATTCTCTTTCTTTTCTCTGTTTCTATAACCGAAGCCAGTGAGCAATGCCTTCATCAAGCTTATTTGATTATAGGCAGAGTCTACTGAGTCCAAATAGGTTTTGGAATTTCGAAGTAGGTATAAGCTGTCTTTGTATCTGACAAAGTCCTGTTCTTCAAGACTCAGCGGTTTTGGCCGAATTCTGGACCAGTATCCCGAATCTCTGTCATAGGCCGAATCTTCAGCATAGCCCAATTCTGCGTTGAAGTATCTTTTGTGATAAATGCTGTCAAAACGGTAATTGGAATGGACCACCAAACAGCTTCCTAGCCATTTACTCTTTAGGGTTCTAAGCTTCCAATTCAAGTTTTGCTCAGTGATTACATGAATGCTGTCCACAAAGCCATAGTCCTGTCTAATGCTGAAGGCATCATAGAGCAATAGACTGGATTTTGGAAAGCTAAAATTCACTGATTTCAGGGCCCAGATTTCATCGTAGACCTCTATGGTACCTTTCAACAGAGCATTGCCCAATTTACGGGGTATGACCTGTATTCGATAAACCTTGCGTTCGCCTTCAAAATAGGAACCCATCAATTTGAATTTGTAGGACAGAAAGGTGGTAGGACTAAAGGGCGAAACATAGGAATTATCACCTAGTTTACGAATGGTCAATAGATTGTCGTAAAAGTTAAATTCTGCATCGGTTGTCGAGGTGTAGAACAGGTGGGTTTGATCGCCATACCGCTCTGCAGCAAGCTTCACCTCTTTTTTGTGATTGGGCGATTTTTCATGAAGAACGAACCGCCCTTCAAACAGATTTCGGTTGGCAATGCTGTCTTTTTCACTTAGAAAATCCACTTCTTCTATGCGCTCTCCATCTTCTCTTTTTCTGCTCAGAATCTCTTCGCCACTTTTGATGTAAAGGTCATGAGCGCGACTGGTAAATTGGTTTCGGTATCTCCATTTATTGTCAATAACATTTTTTATTACTTCATAAGAATAATCCCTCTTCTTAACCCTGACATTAATCCCTTCAATTTCTTGTGGGCTTTCTTTTAACCAAATGTTCTTGACCAGATCTTCTTGCATGACCAGATCAATGGTTTGAGTCTCAAAACCTATAAGGGAGTAAGAGAGTCTATTCAAGCCTTGTTCCAGGCGAATCTCGTATTGGCCCAACTCATTGGTAACCACGCCAGTTCCGCTGTGCTGAACTCTAATGTATACAGAAGGCAATGCTTGATTTTCACCGTTGTAGACATATCCCCTCAACAAATAGTAGTTCTGCGCCGAACTGGCCGTAGAAGCAAAGAGGATCAATAAGATCAATATCTGACGCAAGACTTTCATACAACGCTTGTGCGCTACAATTGTTACATGCCAAAAAAAGGTAAATGTGCTCAAAGCAAATAACTTTGTCTCATGAATTCTACGAATAAGGTCATTCTCATGATATTGGATGGCTGGGGCATAGGTAAAGGTGATTCATCCGATGCCATTCGACAGGCAAATACACCATTTATTGATGGTCTTGCCCAATCTAAACCCCATAGTAAGCTGAAGACTTTTGGTGAAAACGTGGGGTTGCCTCAAGGTCAGATGGGCAATTCTGAAGTAGGGCATATGAATATTGGGGCAGGTAGAATCGTTTGGCAAATGTTAGTCAAAGTTAATAAGGCCTTTAGAGAAGGGAGTGTTACTCAATTGGATGCCTTTAAAGAGCTAGTTTCTCTTGCCGAGCAAGAACCCGAAAGAAAAATTCATTTGATGGGTTTGGTGTCAAAAGGAGGAGTTCATTCTTCACAAGAACATTTGTTGGAGCTCACTCAACTGCTTGCAAACGCCGGCCTTGATCAAAGAACATTTATTCACGCATTCACTGACGGAAGGGACACAGACCCAAATTCGGGAATTGATTTCATCAAGGAGGTTGAAAGCGACCCTCGATTGAATCAATCAAAGATGGCTACCATTTGCGGCCGGTACTATGCCATGGACAGGGATAAGCGTTGGGAGCGCACGCATCTTGCATACCAATTATTGGTAGATGGAAAAGGAAAGGTATTTAACAGCAGCCAAGAAGCTATTCAGGCTTCTTATGACGACGGCATCACCGATGAGTTTATTAAACCTTGTGTCATTGATGTCGGGGAAGACAGTTCAATTGAACCAGGCGATATAGTACTTTGTTTCAATTTTCGCACAGATAGAGCGAGACAGATCACTAGAGTTCTTACTCAAGAAAATATAGCGGAGTACGGGATGAATAGCTTAGACCTGCATTATTTTACTCTGACTACTTATGACAAGAGTTTCGAAGGCATCAAGGTTTTATTTGAGGACCAAGATCTGGTAAACACCCTGGGGGAGATTCTAGCAAAGAACTCTTTAAAACAATTGAGAGCTGCTGAAACAGAGAAGTATCCTCACGTCACCTTCTTTTTCAATGGAGGAAGGGAAGAACCCTTTGATGGCGAAAACAGATTGCTCGTCAATTCTCCCAAAGTGGCTACCTATGATTTGCAGCCGGAAATGAGTGCACCTGAGTTGACACATAAGTTGAAAGAAGCAATTAATTCAGAAGTCTACGATTTTATATGTGTTAATTACGCCAACCCTGATATGGTGGGTCATACCGGTGTGTTTTCAGCTATTATCAAAGCCTGTGAAACGGTTGACAGATGCGCAAATGAAGTGGTCCAGCTGGGCATAGCCAAAGGTTATTCGTTTATCATTATTGCCGATCATGGCAATGCTGATAAAGCCGTCAATGAGGACGGCAGCCCAAATACTGCACATACCACTAATTTGGTGCCATGCTATGTTTTGAGCCCGGGGGTTAGCGAATTGAGAGACGGTATATTGGCCGATATTTCGCCGACAGTCTTGGACTTGATGAACTTAGAACCACCCGATGAAATGAGTGGACAAAGTTTGATCCATAAAAAAGGAGCTTGAACCTTCAAGCGCCCGTAAAACGTCATTTGTCCATACCAATTTGATTTTCCTGGTATCCGCACTTTTGGAAGAAAGCGAGCGCAATGAGATATTTATATCTCATTCTGTACATCCCAACATTTTACTAAGAAATCAATATAAATAAGGCTTGAGAATATATTTGCCGTGTGTCAGCGTATTTGATCATCGTTTATTTGTCCATTGCCATAGTGATGTCCTATTTCTATGGAGAGATTGCCAAAAGGACCAATATTCCCTCTGTACTTATGTTGATAGCTACTGGGATCATCATCGGCCAGTTTGCGAATTACCCTTTTGATTTCTTTGCAGCCCTTGAAGTTCTTGGCGTTGTGGGCTTGATTATGATTGTTTTGGAAGGTGCTCTTGATTTAGAACTGACCAAGGAAAAAATGCCCCTGATAGGACGGGCTACCGGCATTGCGGTATTTGGTATTATAGGCAGTATAGTTACCATCTCTGCACTGTTTTTCTATTTACTGGATATGGATTTGCGAATGGCGGTATTGTACTCTACTCCTCTATCTGTTATCTCTAGCGCGATTGTGATTCCAAGCATTGGTAACCTCAAAAAGGCCGAAGACCGCGAATTCTTGATTTACGAAAGTTGTATCTCAGATATTATCGGAATTATGGTCTTTTACCTGGCCCTAAATGTTGTGGAAACGGGTAATGTCATTGGTTCCTTGGGTGAGTTTAGCTTGAGTTTGGTAGTTACACTCGTCATTTCTGTATTGATTGCTGTGGGATTGATTCTTCTGTTTAAGTTTTTAAACACCAAGGTCAAGCTCTTCTTTTTTATCTCTATACTCATTCTGATTTACGCCTTGGGAAAAATGATGCATTTAAGCCCGCTGATTCTAATCTTGATCTTTGGTTTGGTGCTCAAAAACTATAAGTTGGTGTTTCGGGGCAAGCTCTCTAACTTAATGACCCGCATGGAGTTCAAGAAGATGGAGAGGGATTTTCACATCATTACCCGAGAGACTTCTTTTATACTTAGAACTTTCTTTTTTATCGTTTTTGGAATAACCATAGACATTGGAACCATAGTGGAAATCAATGTTATACTGATCAGTTTGATGTCCTTCATCTTGATTGTTTTGGTACGGGTGATTTTACTTCGGGCATTTGCCAATAAAATGAGCGAGGTCTTACTATATATTGCACCTAGAGGGCTGATCACAGTGCTCTTGTTCTATAGTATTCCCCCGGAGATACAAATGAGTCAAGTTGAATCTGGAGTAATACTATGGGTGGTACTGGTCACGAGTATTTTTATGACCTATGGCTTAATCAGCAATGCCAATAGCGAAAAACAGGAACAAGTGGAAGTCCATCCCGAATAGTGGACATTTTTACCTTGCTCTGAGCATTTGATATACAGTAGGGCTTCAAATTGCCGTTTCTTTGTTCAAGCTTGCGAGCCATTGGCTA
>JAHEKB010000039.1 GCA_024638525.1 Bacteroidota bacterium | reverse complement strand
CGGTTTAAATGGACCGGAATAATAACTGTTATCCATCAGGCTCAATGCTCCACTAGTACTTCCGTGGTATGCATTTCTAAAGGCGACCAGCTTGTTTCTCCCGCTGTGTTTCTTTGCCAGTTTTATGGCACCCTCAATTGCTTCGCTTCCACTGTTCAATAGATAGACCGAATTTAGTGATGCCGGCAAGATGTCACTCAGCTTCTTCGCCAGTTTCACTTGACTTTGAATAATGTATTCTCCATATACCATCTGATGCATGCTATGCTTCAGTTGTTTCTTTATGGCTTTGAGGACTTTTTTATTTCTGTGTCCTACATTATTGACCGCAATGCCAGAAATCAAGTCTATGTATTTCTTTCCGTTTTCATCGATCAGATAGATTCCCTTGGCTTTTTTAAATTGGTACAGAGGAGGGCTAGGAGAGGTCTGTGCTAGGTATGATAAAAAGGCCTGTTTGATGAGGCAAAAGTGCAAAAAAAAAGTCTTACCAAAGGGCAAGACTTTTTAAGATCTAATCGGTCTGATTTAGTTAACTTTATTCGCTAAGTCAGAACCAGCTTTGAATTTTACAACTCTTTTTGCTGGGATCTTGATTTCTTTACCAGTTCTTGGGTTTCTTCCAGTTCTCGCAGCTCTTTGGCTAACAGAGAAAGTTCCAAATCCAACCAAGATCAATTTGTCTCCTTTTTTCAAGGCTCCAGTTGTAGAATCCAAGAAAGAATTTAGTGCTGACTGTGCTTGTGCCTTAGTGATTCCAGCATCGCCAGCCATTTGTGAAATTAAATCTGATTTGTTCATTTTATTCGTTTGTTAAAGAATTTGTGAATCCAAGTTTAATGCTCAAACCCGCATGTTTACAAGGATTGTGACCTATTTGTTAATAATTTCAGCCAATTGGCCACTTTTTTGGCCGAAAAGCTAGTGTTTATAAGGGTTTTAAGCTGTGAACGAGCATAGAATTGGCTTCTGTGATGAAATAAGTTGATCAATTTAGATCTGGCATCTTTCCTGTTTAAGCCGCTGAACAATGGTCGTTCTGCCATCAAAAAGTCCAAATTATCCAAAAAATATTCAAGGGGTCGTTGAAGATAAAGTGCAATTCCATGACTCAAAATTATCTCGCTGTTCTGTTCTGAGCACATGGTGCCTCCACCGAGTGAAATAATGCAATTTTCCGCTGCATTTTTAATCACCTTAGCCAATTCTTCTTTTTCCAATTTTCGGAAAGAGGTTTCGCCCTTTCTTAAAAAATAATTGCTAATAGTGTCATTTATAACTGTTTCAATATGTTCATCTAGATCGATGAATGGAATCCCAAGAATATCCGCTAGTTCTTTGCCAATGGTCGTTTTTCCACTTGCTGTAAATCCAGTTATAAAAATGATCATGAACTCAGCTTTACTCTGGGGTCTAATTTAACATAGATTAGGTCGACCACTATGTTTAATCCAATGAATATACACGCAATAAATAGAATGCTACCCATAACCACCGGTAGGTCGCTCATTTCTAAAGCCTCTATTGTGACTTTGCCCAAGCCGCGCCAGTTGAATATATATTCTACGAAGAAAGCCCCTGCCAAAAGAGATGCAAACCAACCCGATATTGCTGTTATAACTGGATTGAGTGCATTGGGAAGAGCATGTCTTCTCAATATTTTTGGGTATGACAATCCTTTAGACAATGCCGTTTTAATATAGTCTTTATTTAGGGTCTCCAACATAGAACTTCGAGTCAAGAGTACAAAGATGCTCAATGGCCTCACCCCCAATGCCAAAGCTGGAAGCAATAAATTCTTCCATGCATAAAATCGGCCCTCAAAAGGATCTAGGTCTTGCCAACTACCCGTCATCTGAAGTCCGGTAAAATCATGCAAGACAAAACCAAACAACCAGGCCAAAACGATTGCGGAGAAAAAAGAAGGAATGCTTATGCCCAAGGTACTGAGAAACAAAATGGTGTTGTCCAACCAAGAATTGACCTTTAGTGAAGAAATAACACCTAAGAAAATTCCAATAAAAGCGGCAAAAATGATGGAGACCAAGGCTAAAACAAATGTACCTTTAAAAGCCCTGGCAATGATTAGTTCGGTTCTTTCCCTACTTTGAAAAGAGCTGCGCAAGTATGGTTGTTTTAGTAAAATGGAGAGGCCTTTTAGATCCAGACCCAATATCACCTTATATTTTGATCGCAATTCAGAAGGATCTCCCTTATGGATTGATATGGGACTAATATCCGCTAAGAATAGCGAATACTGTTTCCATCTTGGTTGGTCTAAGCCAAACTCTTTTTTAATTGCATTCTGAGTCTCCAGATCGGTTCTCTGTCCAACAGCCATATTTTCTGGATTGGGAAAAGAAACACTGAATAGAAAAAAGACAACGGTTACTACACTGAATAGAATGAAGATGCCTCCGGTCAATCTTCTCAGTAGAAACAGTATCATTTAGTAAACTTTAGGAGTCTCTTAGCTTTAGGTAGTCTTGTAGATGGCCAAGTCTTAACCACGGTTGTGCTGTCTACCAAGACCAAACCGGGATTAGATCGGATAATGGACTTGAGATTTGTTTTATCCCCATAATAGAAGGGGACATCCAATTGGTGTTCGTGCCTGAACTCTTCAACTTGGCTGCTTTCACTTGCGGTTAGGGGATAGATCTCATGACCCGCCTCTTTCCATGCAGTGATTAATTCTTTCAATCTATCCATGGAACCGATATCTGACTTATCGAGATCATTCATCACAATCATGATTTTCCAGCGATGACCATTGAAAAAGTCTTCAACATAGTCAGCACTCTGGGTCTCATCCATAATTTTAAAATCATGGATTGGCGGTTCATCTCTTTTTTCGAGTACTTTTTCGTCGCCAACGCGTAAGAATGTCCAAGCCTTATCAATATTTGGTGTGAAGCTGTTGTCGTCTGAGTCCCAAACAACCTTTACTTCTTCGCCATTGTCATCGTAGATGTATTCCCTCACTACATGGTCAGTCTCTCTCCCTCCATCGGGAACCTGCATTTGCTTTCTTATGTCCGCCCCTTCTTTAAATTTTAGGAAGTTCTTGACCGGTAAATAATGCCAGCAATAAAGGGACAAAGCAGTACTGGCCAAGGTAAATACGGTTAAGAGTCGAACGCTAAATGGATTGCTGAAAATGGGTTTTACATACCTCATGCCAAACCAAATAATAAGTACAGCAATTAGGAGGATTAAGTCTTTGTTAAAGCTTTGCCAAGGGGTGAGCTTGATGGCATCTCCAAAGCATCCACAATCCGTGACTTTATCAAATTGTGCAGAATACCAGGTGAGAAATGTAAAAAACAGGATCATCAGTAAAAGCATCCATATGGTAAACTTTGGTGCCCAGCCAATGAGCAGTGCGATTCCTAAAATGATTTCCACAACACAGATGAAAATGGCAAGAGCCAAAGCGTAATCTCTGAGGCTGTCAAGAAAACCTACAATCCAACTGTTGGATTTCGCATACTCTTGAGTAGGTATTTCAATCTTTACAGCGTCTTGCTTTCCATTGATAAATTCAAAATTACCCTCTTGAAGGATCCTTGACCCCAAGCTCACTCTATATTGGACCTCATGAACGATAGAATCACCTTCAGAAGCATTGAGTTCATATTCTTCGATAGGTTGCCCTGCAAATTGAATATTGGCAGTACTGATATTCAAGCTGGTTTCCTCGTCGAGCTCTATCTCAACCCAGGGACTGTTGCTGGCAATCAATTGTAAGCTATTTAGATCGGACAGTATGGCTTGTTTATAGTTGTTTTCACCGTCTAAAGTGCTGATTGTTAAATCTAAACTGTCTTGTTTGGCCGAAAGATCATCTGCGAATACCGTAAAATACTCATCCAACTTATAGCTAAAACCCGTGGGATCATTGGACTTAATCAATCCGGAAAAGATGAACAAGAGCCCAACCAGTATCCTCAATAGATTTACTATAATCTTCATTTCACAAAGAAATTATTAATACGTATCAAGGCAAAAATAGCATAGTTCAGCATATCGCTGAAGTTGGCATCAATACCTTCGGATATCAGTGTATTTCCTGATTTATCCTCAATCTGTTTTATACGTAGGATTTTCATTAGAATGAGATCCGTGAATGTACTGATTCTCATTTCGCGCCAAGCTTCACCGTAATCGTGGTTCTTATTGGCCATAAGGTCTTTGCAGCTTTGAACCTTGTCTTCAAATAAGTTCATGACCTCTTTGGCAGGCAGTTCAAATTCTCTTTCGCCGTTCAGCTCTAGTTGAATAAGAGCAATGATGCAATAGTTTGCTATCCCAATGAATTCAGATTCGATGCTCTCACCAACCTTATTGCTTTGTTTTTCTTCAATGGAGCGTATCCTCTGAGCTTTGATGAAGATTTGATCTGTGATGGATTTGGGTCGGAGTATTCTCCATGCAGTGCCATAATCATGGGTTTTCTTTTTAAAGATGTCCCTGCACAGTGCAATGGCCTGATCATATAGTAGGGGAGTGTCAGCTGAAGATGTCATTATTTATATTGCGCAAAAATATTGGTGAACAAATATTCTCAAAGCTACTGTGCAATTAAGCATTAACAATAAAGACACAATCTTAGATCTGAGCACACCCAAGGTGATGGGCATACTGAATGCTACACCGGATTCTTTTTTTCAAGAGAGTAGGATAAGCGATGCTACTATCTTGAAAAAAGCAGAGAAAATGTTGAATCATGGAGCAAGTATTCTGGACATAGGGGGATATAGTACAAGACCTGGAGCATCTGCCGTAAGTGTTCAAGAAGAACTCGATCGGGTAATTCCCATGATTGAACTCCTCAATACCAAATTGAGCGCTATTATTTCTATAGATACTTTTAGGTCCGTGGTGGCTCGTGAGGCAGCAACCGCAGGCGCCAGTATCGTCAATGATGTAAGCGCCGGCGAGGACGACCCATCTATGCTGGATACGGTCGCCGAACTTGGACTGCCTTATATTGCTATGCATAAGAAAGGAAGCCCTAAGGATATGCAGAATGACCCGACATATCATGATGTAGTGGTTGAGGTATATCAGTACCTCAAGGGAAGAATTGCCCGCAGTAAGGAGAAGGGAATATCACAACTGATTATTGATCCAGGCTTTGGCTTTGGCAAAAGTCTTGCTCACAATTTTGAGCTTTTGGCGCAACTCAATAAGTTTACTGAACTTGGAATTTTGCTGGTGGGCGTTTCTAGAAAATCCATGATTACCAAAATGCTGAATATCAAATCGGCAGAAGCCTTAAATGGGACCACAGTAGTTCACACACTCGCACTGGAACGAGGTGCTAAGATTCTTCGGGTACATGATGTACTGGAAGCACAACAATGCATTGATATTTGGCTCGCCTCCAAGCTACAAGCGTAAATGCCTGTTTATTAGTCATTTGACAGCCGTCTGTGGACACCATGTGGATGACTAATTGCAGCACAAACACTCCTTAACAGAATCATTAATCTTCGGTAACATTAAGTTAAGATTGGGCGGGAACCTTTGCTCTCAACAAACCGATACAACATTTAAAATGAAAAAACTTTTAAAACTTCAATTTTTGCTCGCCCTTGCCCTAGTCGTTGCTTTGGCAAGCTGTAATGATGATGTGCCTACTGATCCGGATGGAGGAGGTAGTACAGAGACCGTTGTGGTTTCAGGTGCAATTTCTTCCAACACTTCCTGGACCGCAGACAACATCTACGAATTAGCAGGTAAGGTAGTGATAGAAGACGGAGCTACTTTGACCATCGCTCCAGGTACTATCATCAAAGCGAGAACAGGAACTGGTTCTTTGGCTTCTGCAATGGTTGTTGCCCGTGGTGGTAAATTGATGGCTCAAGGAACAAAAGATGCTCCCATCATCTTCACCTCTGTACTTGACAACATTGAAGTTGGTCAGAAATCAGGGACTAACTTGACCGAGACTGATCGCGAAAAATGGGGAGGCCTTATCGTTCTAGGTAAAGCTCCTATTTCTGCGGAAGACGGAGATGTTGAAACTCAAATTGAGGGTATACCAGCTGATGATATCTTCGGAAGATATGGAGGAAGCGATGCAGCTGACAATTCTGGAACCATCACATATATTTCTATACGTCACGGTGGAGCATTGATTGGTGAAGGAAACGAAATCAATGGACTGACACTCGGTGGAGTTGGAACAGGAACAACCATCAATCACGTAGAGGTCATTGGAAACTTTGACGATGGAATTGAGTGCTTTGGAGGTACTGTAAACATTGACGACGCCTTAGTCGCATTTCAAGGTGATGATGCCATTGATCTGGATATGAACTACAGCGGAACTATTGACAACTTTGTAGTAATCCATGGTGGAGATACTGATGAAGGTCTGGAAATTGATGGTCCTGAAGGAAGTACTTATACTGCTGGATTGTTCACCCTTTCAAACGGAACCATCATGTCTACTGATGGAGCTGGTTCTGCAGGTGACTTCAAATCAAAAGCTCAAGGTACTATTGAGAACTGCGTATTCACTGGATACACTACTTGGATCAAAGTGAGAGCAAACTTTGACAAAGACAATGCCTGTGCGATCAAGACGGATGCTTGGAAGAATATGACCGATGCTACGGCTAAGTTGATCTTCTCCAACAATGAGATCCTGAATGGACCAGCAAACTTGGCTGATGTCGCCAATGCTTATACTGGTGTAGATGACTGCTCAGGAAGCATAGACGAATCACCAATGGACGCAGCCTTCTCAAGTGGAGGAAATACATTGGTTAGCTCAGCTACCAAAGGTGCTGATAAAAGCGAGTTCACTGATTGGACGTGGACCGATATCAATGGAAAGCTTTAATCAAACATTCATAAACTTAATGACAAGTCTCTCCTGCAAAGGAGAGACTTTCATGGTGTAAAGAAAAAGAGAAAAATGAAACGAATCGCAATGATATTGAGCTTGTTGATCGGTGTAGGATCACAAGCCATCTATGCGCAAAATGGAACCTTGAGTGGAATTGTTGTAGACAAGGAAACGGGTTCGGCACTTATTGGTGCCATGGTCAAATGTGAAACTTCTCCAGCGGGTGCGTATACCGGAATTGAAGGGGATTTCAGCTTCGGCGTCCCAGCCGGAACACATGTGATTACCATTTCTTACCTGGGCATCAATCAAAAGGCGAGCGACATTGTAGTTGCGGCCGGAGACACTACCGTGCTTAGCATAGAGTTTGGTATAGGAGCGAAAAGCGCCATTTCGGGTCAACTGACAGTGGCCGCTGCGCGTTCCATAAAAACAGCTGGAGCTATCCATATGCAGCAGAAAAAAGCGGTGAATATGTTGGATGGTATTGGAGCCCAAAGCTTTAAGCGCGCAGGAGCCAGTACTGCAGGTCAGGCAGTGGCCAGAGTCCCTGGAGTATCGGTCCAGGGGGGAAAGCATGTCTTTGTTCGTGGATTGGGAGACCGTTATGCCAAAACAACCTTGAATGGCATGATCATACCAGGTTTGGATCCGGATAGGAATACCGTTCAACTAGATGTATTCCCTTCCAGTTTGTTGGATAACATTTTGGTTTATAAAAGCTTTTCGCCGGATCTTCCTGCAGACTTTGCCGGTGGATTGGTGAACATCAATACCAAATCCTTTCCCAGTAAAAAGACTCAGGAATTGTCTTTTTCCCTCGGATACAATCCAGCCATGCATTTGCAGAGTGATTATATTTCACATCAAGGTGGAAGACTTGATTGGTTGGGTATTGACGACGGAACCAGAGCATTGCCGATTTCAAAGAATCTTGACCTAACCAAGCCTAAATACGATCCTTCAGCAAACAATCCTGATCTGACAGAGATCACAAAATCCTTTACAGGAATTCTAGCTCCTGAAGCTCAGGTGAATACTCCTGATATGGGTTTCAGTTACTCTATTGGTGATCAGATCAATAGAGATAGCAACAGTTGGGGCTATCACTTTACTTTCAACTATAAAAAGGAATCAGATTTCTACAAAGACGCAGAGTTTGGATATTATGTGAAAACGGCTGATGCAGAAACCAATGAATTACTGCTGGATGTGGATGCAAAAGGTCCTGTTGCGTCTCAGAATATTCGCTGGAGCAGTTTGGTTGGTACCTCCTATAAGACAGATCGATCAAGTATTCAACTCAGCTTGCTACATTCACAGAATGGAGAATCTAGAACTGCACAATTGGTGCAGAAGGATTATCGAGAGAACCCATCCATCATCATTAAAAACAACCTGGAGTATACCCAGCGTTCTGTTACCAACCTCTTGTTGGCAGGTAAGCACGAGCTGGTCAAAGATGCCTGGGAACTGGAGTGGAGAGTTTCTCCGACCATATCTGTTATTGATGAACCAGACATTCGTTTGACTGCCTTTGAATATACAGATGATGAGACACCCAGATATGAGATTAATGAAGGAGTTGGGGCTGTGGCCACCAGGACTTACAGAAATCTTTTTGAGCAGAACTATAATGCCAAGGTTGATCTGACCAAGATCTTTAACTTTAGGAACGAGGAAGCCAAATTAAAATTTGGTGTACTGGAAACTATGAAGATACGGGATTTTGAGATCCTGAACTATCAATTCAGAATTCAGCAAGAGACCAAATTCACCTTCACAGGGGATGCCAATGAGATATTGGAAGATAATGTGATTTGGACACCAAATTCAGGACCGGAAGGTGATAGTGGTATCTATGTCAGTGGAAATTTCGAACCCGCTAATACCTATTCAGCACGTCAGAATATCTTAGGTGCATATGTCATGAACGAGCTACCGGTTACGCGCAGGTTTAAGGCGACATACGGGCTCCGTTTTGAAATGGCTCAGAACTTTTACACTGGCAGCAATCAAGCGCAAACAGTAGTCTATGACAATGATAAGTTGCTGGATGAAATGAATCTTCTGCCTTCATTGAACCTTACTTATAAATTGAAGGAGAGTATGAACCTGAGGGCTTCATATAATCATACTTTGGCCAGACCATCGTTTAAAGAATTATCCAATGCCCAGATTGTAGACCGGATTTCCGGAAGAACATTCCTTGGTAATGATTCCCTGGTGCAGACCAATGTGGTCAACTATGATGTGAAGTGGGAGAATTTCATGCCATCTGGTCAAATGATTTCCATTAGTGCATTCTACAAGACATTTGAGAATCCCATTGAATTGGTGGCTTATAGTGCCAGTGCACCAAACAATTTCCAACCTCAGAATGTGGGAGAAGCTCAAGTGCTAGGTCTGGAGATAGAACTGAGAAAGAACATCAATGCATTTACAGACTCCATTAGCCGAATGCAAGCCGGAGTGAATTTGACCCTGGTTAGTTCATCTGTGGAAATGACAGCGGGTGAATTTGCCGGCAGGAAATTGGCTGCTCGAGAAGGTGAGACCATTGAAAATAAAAGGGATATGGTAGGCCAAAGCCCATATATTGTCAATGCATTCTTGAATTATCTCTGGTTAAAATCAGGGGTGGATTTGAGTTTGACCTATAATGTTCAGGGTCCCAGGCTGAGTATAGTGGGTGTTTCTAGAAACCCCGACGTCTATGAACTTCCTTTCCATGAATTGAATCTTAGAGGCAGTATGCCCATCTCAAAATCAGCTAAATGGAAAATGAGCTTAAGCGCCAAAAACCTTTTGAATAGCCAAAGGGTATTGGTATACCGTTCTTTTCAGGCCGAGGAACAGACTTTCTCAAGATTACAACCACAACGATCTTTTTCTCTGGGATTCAGCTACACAATTCATTGATCCTAGATTCTTTACACACCCCGCCTTGTGCGGGGTTTTTTGTAATTGTTAAATAGATATATTGCAATATTACGATTAAGTACTACTTTTGCTATAATAATGGGACTTACCAAGACTGAGATTTATACCGACCATCAAAATCAATTGGCCCTTTGGGCCAAGGCACTTGGGCATCCAGCTCGTATGGCCATTATCGGACACCTCTTAAAGATCAATTCCTGCGTATGTGGAGAGCTGGTGTTGGAGATTGGCTTGGCTCAGGCTACCATATCTCAACATCTCAAGGAGCTAAAGCAGGCCGGTTTGATACAAGGTACGATTAGCGGTACTAGTGTTTGTTATTGTCTTCACGCAGAAAACTGGGCATTATTAATCTCTAGTTATGAGTCCATCTTTAAATCCGTAAAAGCACAAAATCCAAATTGTTGTTAATATGAAAACAGAAAGCTATCCCAAAATGCATGTTTCACTATACGTAAGTGATCTGCAAAAAACCATGGAATTTTATAATCTCTTCTTTGACCTTTTACCATTAAAAGAAAAGTCTGATTATTTAAAATATGAATTATCTAAACCTTCGTTGGTTATTTCATTTATTCAAAATCCAGACAAAGTGCGAAGCGATTTTGGTCATCTTGGTTTTCAAGTGGCAAGCAAAGAAGATTTGAACAGCAGGATTCAAAGAATTAGCCAGCTTGGCCTTAAAAGTGTAGAAGAAAAAGCTACGGCATGTTGTTATGCCATACAAGACAAGATTTGGGTTAGCGATCCAGATGGCACCCAGTGGGAAGTGTATTATTTCCATGATGACGTTGAGTTCAATGACCCCAGGTATGAAAAAGAGGATGTAGCGATCTGCTGTACTCCGCCAAAAAAGAAGTTGAATTTAGCTGACATTGGTCAGCCCTGCTGCTAGAAGATGGGTGATAAAAAGATGAACTTTTTCGAGCGCTATCTAAGCGTTTGGGTGCTTTTGTGCATAGTTGTGGGGGTAGTGGTAGGCAAGTTTTACCAAAATCAGATTGCACCGCTGGCAGATTGGAATGTATACGGTGTCAACGTTCCCGTAGCCATTTTAATTTGGGCCATGATCTACCCCATGATGCTGCAAGTGGATTTTAGTTCACTCGCGCAAGTAGGCAAGAATAAGAAAGGTTTGGGTTTAACAGTGGTGGTCAATTGGTTGATCAAACCATTTTCCATGGCCTTGTTTGCCTGGCTTTTTTTCAAAAACATTTATGCCGCATACCTCAGTCCAGAATTGGCTGAAGAATATATCGCAGGCGCCATTTTGCTCGGCGCAGCTCCTTGCACAGCAATGGTGTTTGTATGGTCTTATCTAACCAATGGCGACGCCAATTATACACTGGTACAAGTGAGTGTAAACGATATCATCCTAATTTTTGCCTTTATTCCGCTGGTCCAATTTCTGCTGGGAATCACCTCCGTAATTATTCCATGGGAAGTCCTGGCAAGTTCAGTAATTACATTTGTAGCTATTCCGCTAGTGGCGGGTTATTTGAGTCATAAATGGCTAAGAGCACGAAAAGGAGAGCAATGGTTTAAAGCACAATTTCTACCAAAATTAAGGCCTGTTTCTATCATTGCCCTGCTTACGACATTGGTCTTGATCTTTGCCTTTCAAGGCGAAGTGATCACATCAAACCCCTTGGCTATAGTACTCATTGCAATTCCCCTCACATTACAGACTTATCTAATCTTCTTTCTTACCTGGTTTGGAGGTCGATTCTTAAAACTCAGACATGCGGTCTGCGCTCCGGCAGCTATGATTGGCGCCAGTAATTTCTTTGAGTTAGCCGTGGCAGTAGCTATTGTTCTGTTTGGATTGAATAGTGGGGCTGTACTGGTCACTGTGGTGGGAGTCCTCATTGAAGTACCGGTGATGTTATCTTTGGTCAAATTAGCGAATAAATGGAAGTATTGAATCCAGCTTTGAACCATACCATCATGGAGTTGGGTATGGAAGAAGACCTTATTGAATTCTCTCGGCAACAGCTGCTACAGAATATAGCTGAACACTTGAGGCAAGAAATGCAATGCCCTTTGGTTTTTGTGTGCACTCATAACTCGCGCAGAAGCCAATTGGCCGAAGCATGGGTAAATGCTCTGAATCTGTATTACGATTTAAATCTGTCTGTCTTTTCAGCGGGAACTGAATCCACCGCCTTCCATCAAAATATGGTCAATGCTTTGGTGAGCAATAATTTTGAATTGAAGTCAGACGGTAAAATTGAAAATCCCCGCTACCGTTTTCTAAATTCTACTATGTTCTCCAAGACATTAGATGATCCTTCGTTGCCTAAGGCTGATTTCATAGCAGTCATGGTTTGTGATGAAGCCGACATGAACTGCCCCGTAGTAGTGGGCGCTAAAAAACGCTTTTCCTTGCACTATCAAGATCCAAAAGCCTTTGATGGAACGGATTTAGAGGAATTAGCTTATTTGAATAAAGTCAGAGAAATCGGAAGAGAAATCTGTTATCTCTTTAGGCTGATCAAGACTTTGCCTTGAGCATATCCAAAATCTCTTCATCGCTCTTTTCGAGCATTCCAGAGTTCAGTATCACGCTGACTTCTTGTGCTAATTCATGCTTGGGATATTGCTCTAGAAAGTCGCTATAATAGGTTGTAGCCCTTTCATTATCCTTGGCGTATTCCCATGCTACAAAACCCGCGCGGTATATCAATTTTGCTCTGCCTTCGTAGTCAGGAAATTCAAGAATGGCCATGTCTAGATCGTCTAAGGCTGCATCATATGCACCAATGGCTGTATGTGCAAGAGAAAGTCTCTCTAAATCCTCAGGAATGGCTTTCTCAGCTTCCAATTTACGTTGGTACATTTCTGCCATTTGATTCCACTGCGTTGGAGTAGGTGCAGCTAGATCCAATGCTTGGGTCATCATCAAAGCCATGGAGTCGTGCTCTGATTCTTCTGAGTAAATTTTAGCCATGGCAAAACGAGCATTTTTCTGCGTTTCCATGTCAGTTGCGCGTTTGAAATATTCGCGAAACAGTTCTTTGCCTCGATTTAAAGTATCGGATTGGTAGTAATACATAGCGGCGGCATAGAGGTAGTAATTTGCCGTTGAATCTTGATATTTCAATCCGTATTCTTGGTGTAAGGCAGCTAGTTTATCTAAGCCTGCCTTGGTGCCTATTTCTTCAGATTGTTGTATGGCCAACATTTCTTTGATCATCTTCTCTTTTGGATCGCCACATGCAATCAAGCTCAGAGCTAATAAGAATGCGAAAATTTTGTTATTCATTAATATTGATTGGTTTGCAAAAGTACTAAAGTACAAGCCTCAATAGCTTGAATATTCCGCTCTTGCAGTAGTTTGACTAATTCTGGATTCTCTGTACCTGGGTTGAAAATTACGCGTTTGGCCGAGCTATGGAGTATGTGGTCGTAATATGCCTTTTGCCACCTGGAGTTGATATAAAGCGTAATGGTATCTATGTCCTTATCCGATGGCCATTCATTGGCGATAGGCAATCCACCTATATTTCCTTTTTTTATTCCAAAGAGTCTCACCGGGTGCTCATAATCCAACAACATATTTGTAGCTATAAAGGCAAATCTCCTTGGGTTTGGCGTGGCGCCCACTACCAATGTCGGTTTAGCGTGAGGCATAACCCGTATAATTGAAAGGAGTTATTGCCCTCAATTCATCTTTAACCCCGCTTTCAATATCTAAATCTTCTATGAATCTAGAGATCGATTCTTGAGTAATGCCTTCATTGGTTCTAGTAAGGCCTTTTAATAATTCATAAGCACCTTCAATTTTTTCCCTTCTGAGAATGGTTTGAATGGCTTCAGCC
>JAHEKB010000038.1 GCA_024638525.1 Bacteroidota bacterium | reverse complement strand
GGCATTGAAGTATTATCTCAACTACCGAAATAATCTGGCTATGTTAACCAAGAACCTCAGCAGTGATAATTGGTTGGGTTTATTGCTCTGGAAAATGGTTCTCGACGGTATCTCTGCGCTCAATTTCTTTATAGGCGGTAAACCCTTTGTGCTTTTTCATGTATTGAAAGCACATTTTGATTTTTGGAAAAGGTATAAGTATTGGAAAGCAGAACGGATTAAGATTAAAAAGACCTTGCCAGACTCTGCGCTCTTTTCAGAGTCAATCGTTTGGCAGTATTTTATCAAAAAGAAAAGGACCTACGGTGCTATGGTCGATTCATAGCAAATCAGCCCTCATAGGTTCCCACTAACCCCAGGGGAAAAATATAATTTCGTTTACATTTCCAATAATGTAGACGACTTGAATTGACTATCCGCGCCTAATTTTTATGTCAATCAATTAAAGATGCCAACGGCAAGCTGCATCCAGATTAGTAGCAGTAAGATAAACAACCCCAGAGTAACGAGGAATTTGTGAGTTTTATTGGCTACTTTTCTTCGTGCAAAATCTAAAAGCAAACCGAATGAGAAGAGTATGACGGCCGCAATGAGAAAGTCTGAGAGTGTCCAAGATACTTCCTTGGTGAACTGCATTGCGATGAACGGAATCAGCAAAACCCCGAGAATTATAAGTATCAAAATAAGGATCTTCCTTTTGCTCATACAAAAATCAAATTTAAGCAATGGCATGGGTAATCGATTATGTCTTGGTACAGCACACAGGTTTAAAATCTTAAAACTTTACCATCTTTAAGCAGTGCTTTAGCCGCTGACCATGATGGTAGGTGATCCATCTCAAGGCTTCGGGTCCAAATTTCTTTCGCCATCGTTTTACTGGCTTTCATGGCTTCTGCGTGGGCACCTGAATGGGCAAATTCTTTCATGTCATTTGCATTGTCCCAAAGGCTCATGGTATAGTGCTTTGTCCAGAATCCTGTAGACTTGAACTGCTTACTGCTGGATGACTTTAACTGTTTCACAACAAACATGGCTTTATAAGAAAAGAAGAAGTGGAAGGGATTCTTTAATTCAAGTGAGGTAATAACTACAATCATGATTTTATTAATCTACTTCTGGATTCATTCATGAAGATAAAAGAAATTGAATGGCAAATTTATAGGCTTGAACGCCTAAACCATAAATGCCACCCACAACGTATTGGGATAATAATTCCTTGTGTCGTTCTTCTTCTCTGGAATAGATATTGGTAATATGAACCGATACAACTGGAGTCGTTATTGAAGCCACGGCATCTGCTAGGGCAACCGAAGTATGAGAATACCCTCCAGCATTGAGCACAATGCCTGTTAAAGCCTCTTTATCAGCTTCTTGTATTCTGTTTATTAATTCACCTTCTACATTGCTTTGGTAATATTCCAGATCAATGTTGTCATAAGTAATTCGCAGGTCTTTTAAGAGCTCATCAAAGCTCTTGTGTCCGTATTTATCAGGTTCTCGCTGCCCTAAAAGATTTAAGTTTGGACCATTGATGATGAGTATACTCATAATAAGTAAAGAATTCGGTGCCAAGTTATAACTTTGCGTGCTCAATTACATGAGTGATTTCATAAAACACGAATGTGGAGTGGCCTTTATTAGACTTAGAAAGCCACTTGACTACTACAGGGAGAAGTACGGATCAGCGCTCTACGGAATAAAGAAACTCCAGCTTTTAATGGGCAAACAGTTAAACAGGGGCCAAGATGGTGCTGGTTTGGCTGTAATCAAATTAGATCCCCAGTACGGAAACCGCTATATCGCTCGGGAACGATCGAGATCTGGTAACGCTGTAGCTAGCCTGTTTGAAAGAATAGACGAGCGCTACCAGATGTTGGACAAGGAGATGGTTAACCACACTTCTTGGCTAAAACAACATTATCCATATGCGGGAGAATTGTTATTGGGTCATTTGAGATACGGCACCCATGGCAAGAACTCCATTGAGAATATTCACCCCTTCCTGCGGCAGAACAATTGGATGAGTAGAAATTTGGTCTTAGCAGGCAATTACAATATGACCAACGTTCAGGAAATGTATCACCAATTGATACAACTTGGACAGCACCCAAAGGAGATCAGCGATAATGTGACCATGTTGGAGAAGATAGGTCACTTTTTGGATGAAGAGAACCAAGAGCTATACCACAAGTACAGAGAAGAAAAATTAGATAATCTAGAGATAGCCGCTAAGGTCAAGAATAACTTAGATCTAGGGAAAGTACTGAGAAACTCATTCAAGAATGTGGATGGGGGATACAATATGGTGGGTTTGATCGGTGACGGCAATGCGTTCCTAGTTAGAGATCCAAACGGCATAAGGCCTAACTATTATTATGCCAATGAAGAAGTGATTGTTTCTGCCAGTGAGCGTTCCCCAATACAGACAGCCTTTGATCTGGACCTGCATGAAATCACAGAGATCAAGCCTGGCAATGCTTTGATTATCAAGCGAGATGGAAGCTTTAGCGAAGAGGAAATATTGCCCGCTGAAACTAGACTATCGTGCACATTCGAGAGAATTTATTTCTCCAGAGGAAGCGATGCCAAAATACATGAAGAGCGAAAGGAGCTCGGCAGAAGGGTAGCAAGAGAAGTGCTCAAGCGATTGGATTATGATATCCGGACCACCGTATTCTCTTACATTCCCAATACGGCAGCCACCTCATTCTATGGTTTGGTAGACGGCATCTATAGATATTTGGATAAATACAAGAGAGAAGCCATTATCAAAATGGGCAAAGACCTCAAAGCCGAAGAAATTGATAAACTCCTTGCCATTAAGATCAGGCGTGAGAAGATCTTGGTGAAAGATGCCAAGATGAGAACCTTCATTACCCAAGATAAGGACAGAGAGGATCTGGTTGGGCACGTTTATGACGTAACCTATGGCGTGGTCAAACCCAATAAGGATACCATAGTTGTGGTAGATGATAGCATTGTCAGAGGAACCACTTTGAAAACCAGTATTCTTCGCATTCTAGACAGATTAAGTCCAAAAAAAGTAGTAGTAGCAAGTTCAGCCCCTATTATCAAATACCCGGATTGTTACGGTATTGATATGAGTAGGATGAATGAGTTCATCGCTTTCCGTGCCGCCAAAAGCCTTTTGGAAAAACAAGGAAATGGAGAGATGATGGATGAGATATACAGGGCATGCAAGGTAGAACTAAAGAAACCTATTTCTCAGATGGAGAACAAGGTCAAAATGCTCTATGATCAATTTACGGATACAGAACTCGAAAAGGAAATTGCAAATCTGGTTACTCCAGAAGATATGAAAGCCGAAGTAGAGATTGTGTATCAAACCATAGAAGGGCTACACGCTTCTTGTCCAAACCACAAAGGGGATTGGTATTTTACAGGAAATTATCCTACCCCAGGAGGAAATAAAGTAGTGAACCAAAGCTACGTTTACTACATGGAAGGAAGCGACAAAAGGGCTTACTGATCCAAAGCCTTTAGTATCCAATCGTAATACAGATCAAATAACTGGTCTTTCTGCACATCGTTATGAGGCTCATGCATGGCATCTTCAATGGGAACAAATTCTACGCCGGCTTGGTTTGCAAAACTCTGAGATCCTTTTATGGATATAATGCGGTCATCCGTACCATGGGTTACCAGACAGTTCATCTTTAAATCATGTGCATTGCGTTTGCACCATTGACCAAATTGTACTATTTCAAAGAAAGTTCTTGGTGTCATTCTTCCGTGCACAAGCTCATCTTCTACATATGCTTGACCGACCTCCTTAAAAGATGAAAGGTGATTCTGATTCAAATTTGCATTTTGCGGGAGATTGAGATTTAGACGATGAAGAAGTTTAGCCAGACCCAGTTTAATAGGACTAGGTGAAAGGGCAAGCTCGAACCAAGGCGAACTCAAAATTATGCCTCTTAATCTTGGGTCTGCAAACCTGAGGCAATAGCCAGCGGCGAGTAATCCACCAAAGCTGTGTCCCAATAAAAAATTTGGCAGACGATTGACATTATCCATATTTTCAAGCCCAAGAGCGAGGTCTGAAATAAAATCTTCGATTCCATGACTACCGCCTCTTTTACCCCCGGATAAACCATGGCCTCTGAGATCTATGGTAAATACATTTATACCATGATTGTTAAAAAATTCAACTACATGTGAGTACCTGCCCTGATGTTCACCAAATCCGTGAACAATCATCAAGTTGGCCTTGGCATGCTCAACTAGGTGCTCTTCTGAATGAAGAATTTTCGATCCGTTGTTTAGTTTGATTGATCTGGATTTTTGCTTCTTACTCATTGCTGCTTCGAGTTTTTCTCAAAGTGAAAATCTAATGGCTACTATGTAAACAGCTAAGGTATTCATTAAGCCAAGATTACTTGTTCAATCATGTTCTCCCCAAACCAATAGGCCAAATCAACCAATTCTGTGGACTTGTCTTTTGTTATCATAAGATTGGCGCGTTTTCCTATTTGAATACTGCCCAATTGATCCTGCAATTGTAATGCAAAGGATGCGTTATAAGTCAGGGCGTTGAACGCTTCCTGCGGCAATAATTTCATTTGAGTACATGCCAAGGATAAGGCTTGACTTAAATTGTGCGATGGAGAAGAACCCGGATTGAAGTCGGATGCTAAGACAAAGGCAGCACCTTCATCAATCAATTTTCTGCCCGGTGCAAAAGGTATGTCTAGGAATAATGAACAGAGTGGAAGCCCCACAGCGAGGGTGTTGCTGTTCTTTAGCGCTTTGAAGTCAGACTCAGTCATCACCTCCAGGTGGTCAACACTCAAGGCTCCGAGCTTAGATGCTAAGGGAACAGCGCCAAAGCTACTGAATTGATTCACGTGCACCTTAGCCCTGAGTTTATAATTCTGGCCTGCCTGTATAATTCTTGTCAGGTCTATGAGATCAAAGTATCCTTCCTCACAAAAGATGTCTATATAATCTGCCAATCCTTCTCTTGCAATCAAAGGAAGCATCTCATTGCAGACCAGGTTGATGTAGGCCTGTCTATCGTCTTTGTATGCGGCAGGCAGAGCATGAGCCCCAAGAAATGTAGCCTTAATAGGAATCCCTGCACTGGACTTGATTCGTTTAATCACCCTGAGCATTTTGAGCTCCGTCTCGGTAGTCAAACCATAGCCACTCTTGATCTCTAAAGCCCCTGTGCCACCCTTGACTATCTCCTGTATTCTCAGAATGGCCTCATTGTAGAGTTCGTCTTCTGAAAGCTCTGCCAATTTGTTGGCAGAATTGAGAATTCCTCCTCCAGATTCGGCAATCTCTTGATAGCTTTTGCCCTCCAGCCTCAATTGAAATTCAGAGGAACGCGCAGCGGCAAATACAGTATGGGTGTGGGAGTCGATAAATGAAGGCAAGACCATTCGCCCTCTACAATCAAATTCTTCGACCTCCAGTTTAGGGCAATCCGAATCTTTTCCAAATGAAACGATTAATCCATCCTGGATATGTAAGTAGGCCTGACTGATCGTCTGGACTTCAGCCATCAGCGCTCCTCTTTTGGGTTGAGCGGATTCCTCCGTCACACCAACCAATTTGCCAATATTCCTGAGTAGGAGGTCCACCTTATTTGGCGTAAGCTACTGCTCTTCTCTCCCTGATCACTGTTACTTTAATCTGACCCGGATAAATCATTTCCTTCATGATCTTCTGAGAGATATCAAAGGACAGGAGATCGGCTTTCTTATCATCCAATTCATCACTATCCACGATTACCCGTAGCTCACGGCCGGCTTGGATGGCAAATGCCTTCTGTACGCCGTCAAATCCTAGGGCAAGTTTCTCGAGATCTTGCAATCTCTTCAGATATGATTCAGAATCTTCTCGTCTAGCACCAGGTCTTGAACCGCTGATGGCATCGCAAGCCTGAATAATGGGCGAGATTAGGGTGGTCATCTCAATTTCGTCGTGGTGAGCTCCAATGGCATTGCAGACTTCTGGATGCTCTCCAAATTTTTCAGCCAATTTCATTCCAAGCAAAGCGTGCGGAGTTTCACTTTCGCCATCTGGCACCTTGCCAATGTCGTGCAACAAACCGGCTCTTTTGGCTTTTTTGACATCTAGGCCAAATTCAGCAGCCATGGTAGCGCAGAGGTTAGCGACTTCTCTGGAGTGCTTCAATAGGTTTTGTCCGTAACTGCTTCTGAATCGCATTCTTCCTACCATGCGAATCAGTTCGGGGTGAAGTCCGTTTATTCCGAGGTCTATCACGGTGCGTTCTCCGTATTCAACTATCTCTTGTTCAACATCCTTGCGGGTCTTGGCAACGACTTCTTCTATCCTTGCAGGGTGAATTCTACCATCAGAAACCAATCTGTGTAGAGATAGTCTGGCAATTTCTCTTCTCACTGGATCAAAACCAGAAAGTATAATCGCTTCAGGGGTATCATCAACAATAATCTCAATACCGGTCGCTGCTTCTAAGGCTCTAATGTTTCTTCCTTCACGGCCAATAATCCTTCCTTTGATCTCATCATTGTCGATATTAAAGACCGTTACAGAGTTTTCAATGGCTTGCTCTGCTGCTGTTCTCTGGATGGTTTGCAAAATCATCCGTTTGGCTTCTTTATTAGCAGTAAGTTTGGCTTCTTCAACAATTAATTTCTGTTGCGCCAAAGCTTCTGAGCGAGACTCCTGTGCAATGGCTTCTAGCATTTCTTTTTTGGCTTCGGCTTTAGATAGGCCGGAAATCTGTTCAAGCTGATCTATCTGCTCCTTGACCTTTTCTTCCATTTCACCCTTCTTCTGCTTAACGATCTCAATCTGTTGCTCTAGGTTTTGTTTGATGGCATCGGCCTCTTTTTGCTTGTCTTGCAAACTTCGCATTCTGTCCTCATAGCTCTGTTCCTTGCGCTTGATTTCATTAAAACGCTGGTCTAGCTCTTTTTCTCTTTCGCGTGTTTCTTTCTGATGCTCGTTTTTGAGTTTTAGAAATTTCTCCTTAGCTTCTAATTCCCTTTCCTTTTTGTAAGCATTGGCTTTAGCCTTGGCTTCATTGAGGATATCGTTTGCTTTGGAATTGTTTCTTTTTTGAGCGATGGTCCAGACTACTAGTCCTCCAATCGCAAGGCCTACAATGGCCGCAATAATCATTTCTACCATATCAATCTTATACGGCGGATGATAAGGAATTATCCTATTGATCTAGCAAATCTTCAATGTCTTGAAGTCGCTGTTCAACCTTGTCCAGGTCGCTGCCTGTTCCACTAGAATCCAATTCTGAAGAGAATTCAAGTGCCACCATGGCAAGGGCATCCTGCTTATCTTGTACTGAGAAATTCTCAATGTAGTAGCGGGCCCTTTCATTTATCAGTTTTCCTGCTCGTCTAACACTCTCCTCTTCAGTTGCATTGATCCTCAAAGGGTAGAAGCGGTCGCAGATATTAATCTTTATGGATATTTCTTCCTCAGACATCCGTCTGTTCAACTTATCGTTTTACTAAATTTATGCATTGGTCAATCTCCTTGATCAGAGCATTCAGTTCATCTTTAATCCCTGAATTGTCTAAATTCACGTTTTGACCTCCTGCAAGTTTAGCACTTTTATTCTGTTCTTCTAAATTATTAATGGCCGCGGTTTGACGGTGCAATTCTACTTTCATTTGGTCCAATTGCTCTCTCAGATCCGTATTCTCTTCAGCAAGAATATTGCGCTCCATCACCAAGCTTTTGAGCTTTTCCGTCAAGAGGTCTAATCGGTCTGCGAGTTCCATTTATCTTCTAATTTTAGCTTCAAGTTGAGATTCAAATCCAGCAATCAGCGCATTCATAACTCCGTCAATTTCTTCATCTTCCATGGTCTTTTTTGGATTGTAAAGATAGAACGCAAGCGACAAAGAACGCTCTCCTTTGGCCAATGGCTTGCCTTCATAAACATCAAAGAGTTCTACCTTTCTTAGCAATCCTTTGGATTTTTGCTCAGCCAAAGACTTTATGTCTTTGAACTCGATATGGCTGGCAAACACCAAAGAGAGATCTCGTCTTACCAGAGGGTATTTTGGAATATCTTCTAAAACGATCTCATGTGAACTGAGCTCAAGTGCTTTTTGCCAATCAATCTTAAGCGAGATTGGATTTTCCTTTAGACCATGTCTTTTCAAATCAGAACTGCTTATCTGTTCTACGCGAATGATCTTTTTGTAGTGCTTAGTAGCAATGTTCAATTTGCCCAATATGTTCTCAGCAATCCCTTTGAGCTGAGCTTCGGTCATGTTCTCATTACCTGTATTCCAATGTTCTTTGAACAAACGACCGTTTGCGCTGATTTGAAGAACCTTTTGCTCATAATATCCTTCTGACGATGTTCCGTAGGTCTTTCCAAATTCATAGAATTTGAGATCCGGATTCTTTCTATTGACATTATATGCAATAGATTCCAAGGCTGAGTTGAGTAGCTCCATCCGCATGACGTCCATTTCACGACTTAGTGGATTGAGCATTTCAACAGCCCTGGATCTTGAATCGTCGTCATAATATTCGCTATTTGTTAGCGAATTTGACATGATCTCTTGAAAACCATTGGCAGAAAGATAATTGCTCACCATTGTTTGGATCCGATTCTCTGAATGGCTGCTGATGACAGAGGGTGCATAATTGACCTTGCTTGGGATGGGGATATTATCAAAACCATAAACCCGGATGATTTCCTCGTAAATATCGACCGGCCTTTGCACGTCTGGTCTGTATGGGGGCACATGCAGCATTAAATTGTCGCCATTGTTTCCGGCAATCTTTATCTCCAGGTTTTGTAGAATCTCAATAACCTTCTCTTTTTCGATCTCATGACCCATGAATTTATTGAGATGGGCCAAATTGATTTCTATCTCCTTGTCTGCAATTGGGTTGGGATAAATATCTACTATCTCGGAGGCAACTTCCGCTTGAGCAATATCCTGTAATAGATTCACTACGCGTCTCAAGGCATAGTCTGTGATATTTGGATCTGTTCCCCTTTCATAGCGGTAAGATGCATCTGAGTTGATGCCGAATTGCTTGGCCGTTTGCCTCACTATGCTCGGGTTGAAATACGCACTTTCTATAAATACTTTTCTTGTCTTTTCCGTGACTCCAGAATCTAGGCCCCCCAACACGCCTGCTAAAGCCATGGGATTTTCAGCATTGGCGATGACCAGATTGTCCGTTCCCAGCTCACGCTCTTCACCATCTAAGGTGGTCAGTTTCTCACCTTTCTCCGCTCTCCGCACAACTACTTGCTTCCCTTCTATCTCATCCAAATCAAATGCGTGAATCGGTTGTCCTATTTCGTGTTGAATATAATTGGTTATATCCACCACATTATTGATGGGATTCAAGCCAATGCTCAGAAGGCGCTGAGTTAGCCAGTCGGGGGAGGGTTCTACATGCACATTTATCAAGCTGATTCCTTCATACCGAGGGCAGGCTTCAGCATCTTTTATCTCTATATCTACTCTTTCCGGACCCCTTGCATCAAAAGTAACCGTTCCTGGTTTTCTGTACTTCTTACCCGTTATGGCCTGAATCTCACGTGCGACACCCAGATGTGAAATGGCATCACCTCTGTTGGGAATGATGGCAATTTCAATTTCATGGTCGATGTCAATTTCGTAAAGATCTTCTAGTTTAGTGCCGACCTTGAGATGGCTGTCAAGGACAATAACACCATCGTGCGAGCTTCCAAGACCGATTTCGTCTTCAGCGCAGATCATGCCTTTTGATTCTTCACCTCGAATTTTGGCTTTTTTAATCTTGAAGGCTTCGCCTGAATTTGGGTAAATGGTTGTTCCAACTGGAGCAACCACGACCTTTTGGCCAGCTGCAATGTTGGGTGCACCACATACAATTGGCAGAGCCTCGCCATTGCCAATATTCACTTTGGTCAGGCTGAGCTTGTCTGCATTGGGATGCTTACTTTTTTCAAGTACTTCACCCACAACCAATCCTCTTAATCCACCTTTGATAGACTCTTGTTTAACTACATGTTCTACCTCTAGGCCACTCATAGTTAACTCGTGGCACAACTCATCAAGGCTGAGGTCAGTTTGAATCAAGGTCTGTAACCAATTATACGAGATCTTCATCTTATTAAAGGGCGAAAATAGCACTTACTATTATGATTATTAAGGCTTGCATTATCAATCTTCCATTGGGTTCAACGATTTGGCGATTATCATGAATGAAGAAGCTGAACATTCAAGCAATAAATCATTTTGGTTAATAGCTCTTTAAAATTATTCTGCAAATGCTAGCTTCGCAGCATGGAAACGGAAAAGATTCAATACTGGAAAGAATTCGCCCTGGAATTCTTGAAAGACAACGGACCGAAATTTGCTATGGCCTTGGTTACTCTCGTCATCGGTTTTTGGCTAATAGCTCGCTTTACGCGCTTTGTGAGAAAAACCATGGAGAAAAGAAGTGTGGATCCGTCCTTGATTCCATTCATAAGCAGTTTGATGAACATAGGATTCAAGGTCCTTTTACTGATTTCCGTTGCCAGCATGGTTGGTATAGCTACGACCAGTTTTGTTGCAATACTGGGTGCAGCTGGTCTGGCAGTTGGTCTGGCGTTGCAAGGCAGCTTGGCCAACTTTGCAGGAGGAGTGATTATTCTGCTTTTCAAACCGTTTAAAGTTGGTGATGTAGTAGATATTCAAGGAGAAATTGGAGTGGTCAAAAGCATTACCATATTCAACACCATCATAACTACTCCCAAGGGGAATACCGCAATTATGCCCAATGGTGCTGTAGCGAATGACAAGATCATCAACTATTCTAAAGAGCCGACTAGAAGAGTAGATTTAGAAGCAGGTATTGCCTACAAAGAAGACATACCCAAGGCAAGGCAAGTGATAATTGAAGCTTTAAAGTCGAATCCAAAAGTCTTGGAAGAACCAGCACCCTTTGTCGGTGTTCTGAGCTTAGGAGACAATTCCGTAAACCTTGCTGTAAGACCTACTTGTCTTGAGCAAGACTATTGGGACGTATACTTTGAATGCCTTGAAGCGACCAAAATTGCATTGGACAAGGCGGGTATCGAGATTCCTTTCCCACAGAGAGATTTGCATATCAAAAGCGGCCAATTGACCTAGGGCCACACTTTTTCTGTCGCAACAATGGTGTATTTAGTCTCAGATCGATGCTGAGTGATACTCTTGCTAGCTCGCGATTATGATAGAAAGAATTGCATGAGTTCCGGAATGGGTTCTCCAAATGGATTCTCTGTTTTGTAGTATTCCTTAAAGAGATCAGTCATTCGCTCTCTTTGACAAAGCGATTTTGAACAATCGACCCTAAAAATCGCTTTGTTTCAATGCATTTAAACCATTGCCTTTGATTCAGTTCATCAAAAAGCCTAATGCCGCCACCGAGTAAAACTGGAATGGTGGTGATGATCAATTCGTCTATTCCGCCAGCATTTAGGAATTGCCGAATGGTACTGCCACCGTCAATATACAGTCGATGATATCCCCTCTGATTTAGCTGTGCTTGTATTTGTGCGGGTTCACCTTTTAACAATTCGGCCTTGTCTGCATATTCCATTGGAATCTTCTGCAATGAATTACTCAGAACAAAAACAGTTAGGGGATAGGGCCACTCTACTTCAAATCCTATTACAGTTTCAAAGGTATTTCTGCCCATAACAATGGCATCTTGCTTTGAAATAAATTCAGCATAGCCCATGTCTATGCCGTCTGGGTTTGGAATGCTATTCAACCATTGCAGATCACCATTGCTATCTGCAATATAACCGTCTATACTACAAGCTATAAATACACTATTTCTTGAGGGATTCGTCAAGATTTGCTTTAAAAGCCCAATTTAAAGTATTTCCAGAAGCTTTTCAGTAGGCCGCGCTATCACTGCATTCTCGCCAATGACCACTATGGGCCTTTCCATGAGTTTGGGGTAATCTACCATTGCCTGTATCCACTCTTTATCACTGAGCGATTTGCCTTTGAATTTTTCTTTGAAGATCGCCTCGTTCTTCCTGAGCAGCTCAGTTGCACTAATCCCCAATTTATTGATCAGAGTTGAGAGTTCATCAAAGGATAAACTTTCCTTGAGGTATTCTCTAACTTCAAGGTTCACACCCTTATCGTTAAGAAGTTGCAAGGCTTGACGGCTTTTGGTGCATCTGGGGTTGTGATAAATTTCGACATTCATTCTTCAAATTCTTTAACACCGGTTACTGTGGTGTATTTAAGCACTAATTTCTTATCTGGGTTAATGCGCTTATAGGCGGATTGCACCATCAAAGTGGCTTCGTGAAAACCACAGAGAATCAGTCTGAGTTTACCCGGATAGTGATTGATGTCTCCTATGGCATAAATTCCCTCAACATTGGTTTGGTAATCATGAGTGTTCACCTCAATTGACTCCTTGTTTATATTAAGCCCCCAATCCTTTATGGGCCCAAGTTTTGGTGATAATCCAAATAATGGTATAAAGTGATCGGCTTGAATTTCCCATGTCTCTCCAGTGCGAGATTTAAGCCCAACAGTTTTCAAGTGGCCATCTCCATCAAGACCATTCACTTCGGCTTCAGTGACTAATTTAATCTTTGAGGCAGAATCTAACTCCAAAACTTTTTCTACCGAATCCAATGCACCTCTGAATGATTTTCTGCGGTGAACCAAGGTGACTTCGCTAGCGACATCGGCTAAAAATATGGTCCAATCCAAAGCGGAATCTCCTCCACCGGCAATCACTACTTTCTTATTTCTGTAAAGTTCTGGATCTTTAATTATGTACTCAACTCCTTTATCTTCGAACTTTTCGAGATTTGGCAATTCCGGTTTTCTAGGTTCAAAACACCCTAGCCCTCCAGCTATAGCAATATTGGGCGCTTTGTGTTTTGTGCCTTTATTGGTGGTTACCACGAATTGGCCATCTGAATTCTTTTCAATGGATTCAGCCCTTTCCCCCAAAGTATAGCCCGGTTTGAATGGCTTGATCTGTTACATCAGATTGTCAACCAGCTCGCCCGCCAATATTGAGGGGAATCCCGGAATATCGTAAATGGGCTTTTTGGGATAGATTTCTGAAAGCTGTCCTCCGGCTTGCGCTAGTGAATCAATTAAATGACATCTCATTTTGAGTAATCCTGCTTCAAATACGGCAAATAAGCCAGTAGGTCCGGCACCAATGATTATTATGTCTGTGCTAATCACGGCGCAAATGTAATTCAGCCATAAGAATTGCGGATGCAATCCCGTTACTAGTCTCAATACTTTTTAGCTTGCGTGTAATAAGCATAAGCTATAAGCTTAGCCTATTTTTGACCCCGACCCGCAATGGAGATAAGTTTTGAATATTCAATTTGGTTCATTCCGTTATGCGTTTTGCTCGCGGCGGTCTATGCATTTACAGCATATTATAAGTCCAAAGATTCAGCACTCTGGTCTGAGAGGCCTATTCTAAAATGGGTTTTACCCTTGTTGAGGTTCAGCTTGGTCTTGATTTTGATGATTCAATTATTGGGTCCATTGCTGCAGTACAAACACTATGACAAAATGAAAGCTGAGCTGGTACTGGCTGTAGATAATAGCGCATCAATAATTCCCAATGCTAAAGAGGACCTAAAGCAATTGATCCTGGAAATTGAGAAAGAGTTAGAATTGGATTAGAAAGTGAAAACAGTTTTTATTGGTGAGAGAGCGCGTGCTGCGGAATGGTCAAA